>JAXIPH010000109.1:0-4590 GCA_045403035.1 Thermoleophilia bacterium
GGTGGCGGCCGTCGTCATGCTCGGCATCGGACGGGCCGTCTTCCGGCGCCTCGAGCGCGAGATGGCGGTGCAGCTCTGATGGCCGTCGAGCCGGGTCGGATCCGGCTGCGCGGGGTGTCCCGCAGCTTCCGCATCCTCCACGAGCGCAATCTGACCCTGAAGGAGACCGCCCTGCGGCGCCGGCGCACCCACTCCACCGAGCTGTGGGCCGTCCGCGACGTCGACCTCGACGTGGCCCCCGGCGAGGCGATCGGCCTGATCGGCCAGAACGGCTCGGGCAAGAGCACCCTGCTCAAGATGCTCGCCGGGATCATCCCGCCGCACGCCGGGACCATCGCAATCGGGGGCACGGTGGCATCGATGCTCGAGCTCGGCGCCGGGTTCCACCCCGACTTCACCGGGCGCGAGAACGTCTACATGAACGGCTCGATCCACGGGCTCTCGGAGCGCCAGATCGACGCCCGGCTGGACGAGATCATCGACTTCTCCGAGCTGTGGGACTTCATCGACATGCCCGTGCGCACCTTCTCGAGCGGGATGTCGATGCGGCTGGCGTTCGCGATCGCCTCCCACGTGAACCCGGACGTGCTGCTGCTGGACGAGGTCCTGGCCGTGGGCGACGAGGCCTTCCAGCGCAAGTGCTTCGGCCGGATCTTCGAGTTCCGGCGCGGCGGCGGCACCCTCGTGTTCGTGTCGCACGACCCCGCCGCCGTGGAACGCGTCTGCGACCGGGCGGTCCTGCTCGTGGACGGCCAGGTGATCACCGACGCCCCCACCCAGGACGCCCTCGCCACTTACCACCGCCAGCTCGCCGAGCACGGCGCCGGGGCGGAGGGAACGCGGCACCAGCAGGACGAGGATCCGCGGGTGTGGGGCAACCAGGAGGTCGTCATCCGCGCCTGCCGGCTCGTGGGGGTGGACGGCCCGAGCGACCGGTTCGTGAGCGGTGACCCGCTCACCATCGAGATGGAGGTCGAGGCCCGCCACCCGGTCGAGACGCCGATCTTCGGCATCGGCGTGAGCTCGGTGGACGGACAGCTGTGCTTCGGCACCAACACGCGCCTCGACTCGTTGGAGGTCGCGGAGCTGCACGGGCGCGCGAGCGTGAGCTTCACGATCCCGGCGCTGCCGCTGCACGACGGCCGCTTCACGGTGCAGCTCGCGGTGGTGTCGTACGACGAGAGCACGGTGTACCACTGGCTCGACCGCTGGCTGGAGTTCAGCGTCTTCCCGCGGGTGACCGGGGTGGGGCCGGTGAACATGAGCGGAGAGTGGAGCGTCGTGCCCGGCTCCGTTCACGAGGCGCCCGCGGCCGTCCGCGGCGGCGAGGGCGAGTAGGGTCCCGGGATCGCGCACGCCGACGACACGCCGGACGACGTCATCGACGTCGACGCCCTGATGGGCGACCTGCGACGGCGCGTGGCCGAGAAGAAGGCCCGCGGCCTGTACAGCGTCGATGCGCTGATGACCGAGCCCGCGTCGCGGGACGAGCCGTTCGCGGCCGAGGACCTGGAACGGGTTCGGTCCCAGGCCGTGCTGCACTACGACGTGGACGTGGGGCCGTCCACCAAGCCGGTGGTGGGCAAGGCGGTGTCGCGGGTCAAGCGCCTGCTGGTGCGGGGGGTCAGCCAGCCCGGCTACGACCTGACCGCCCAGGCGAACGCGTACAACGGGGCGCTGATGGGCTACCTCGCACGCCTGGCACGCGAGATCACCGCCCTCCGCGAGGCGGTGCGCGAGGCCACCGAGGCGGCCGAGCGGGCGGGCTACGGCCTGAGCGAGATCGAGGTCGAGCGCCAGCGCGAGCTCGGGCAGCTCGAGGGGCGCGTGGAGGAGCTGGCCGACGAGGTGGCCGGCCTTCGGGAGCGGCTCGGCCAGGACGCGCGGCCCGGCCCGGACGCGGCGGTCCGGAAGCCGTAGCCGCGCGCATGTCGCTCGCTGAGCTCCGGGTCACCTTCGTCGTCCCGCGGTACGGCCCGGACGTGGTCGGCGGTGCGGAGACGCTCTGCCGGTTGGTGGCTGAGAACCTCGCCGCCCACGGAGCCGCCGTGGAGGTGCTCACCACATGCGCCGTCGACCACTTCACCTGGGCGAATCACCACCCGGAGGGAACGCGCGTCGAGGGCGGCGTGCCGGTGCGGCGCTTCCGGGTGAGCGCCTCCCGGGACGCGGACCTGTTCTGGCGGCTGCATACGGCGATCGCGCTGGGGCAGGGGATCTCCTACGCCGAGCAGGTCGAGTGGATGAGCAACTCGGTGTGGTCCGAGGGGCTGCAGCGCGCGGTCGAGGCCGCCCACGACCGATGGATCGTGGGAATCCCCTACCTGTTCGGCACCGCCTTCTGGGCGGCCGCGGCGCACCCGGGGCGCACGGCGCTGATCCCGTGCGCCCACGATGAGCCCCATGCGCACCTGCCGGTGGTGCGGGGCGCCCTCACGGGCGTGGCCGGCTGCATGGCCAACTCCGACGGCGAGGGCGAGCTCCTCGCACGGATCGCCCCCGAGGCCGACGTCCGGGTGGTGGGGGTGGGCTACGAGCGCGAGGAACCCCCGGCCGACGAGCAGGTGGCGGCCTTCTGCCGCAGGCGCGGCGTGGAGCCCGGATACCTCCTCTACGCGGGCCGCCGCGAGGCCGCCAAGGGACTCCCGCTCCTGTTCGAGAGCTACGCGCGCTACCGCGACGCCCACCCGGACACGCCGCCGCTGGCGCTGATGGGGTCGGGTGAGCTGCCCGTGCCGGAGGAGATCGCCGGTCACGTGGTGGAGCTGGGGTACGTGCCGGGCCCGGAGCGCGGCCTGGCCTACGCCGGTGCGTCGGTGCTCCTGCACCCTTCCACAATGGAGAGCTTCGGGATGGTGCTGCTGGAGGCGTGGCTCGCGGGGACCCCGGCGCTGGTGAACGGCGGATCGCCCGTGCTGGTGAGCCATTGCCGGCGATCGGGCGGCGGTCTCTGGTTCGACGACGCCGATGAGTTCGAGGGCGCCCTCGACCTGATGCTCGACGACCCGGGCCTGCGCGGGGAGATGGCCCGCGCCGGGGCCCACTACACGCTGGGCACCTACTCGTGGGCCGAGGTGCGCCGGCGCTTCCAGGACGCCCTGGAGTCGTGGTCGTGAACGGCGGCGTCCACCAGGTCTGCGCGGGGGCCGTGCCCCGCGACGCCATCTCCCACCACCTGCTGGAGTCTCAGCGCGTGCTGCGCGACCTGGGCCTGCGCTCGGAGATCCTCTGCGAGGACGAGCGCATCCACCCGGCTCTGGCTCGACGCGTGCGGCGGGTGAGCGACTGGGGCGAGGTGGCGCGCCCGGGGGACGCCGCGGTGCTCCATTACTCGATCGGCAGCCCCGCGTTCGGCTACGTCCTGAGCCGCTGCGACCGCACCGCGATCCACTACCACAACATCACCCCGGCGGAGCTGCTCTGGGAGGATGCGCCGGCCGTCGCGCTCGCCTGCGCCCGGGGGCGCGCGGAGCTGGCCGGGCTGGCGCACCGGGTGGGGTCGGCCGCGGCCGACTCGGGCTTCAACGCGGCGGAGCTCCACGACCTGGGCTTCCCCGACGTGGAGGTGGTGGGCGTGATGCGCCGCGAGCTGCCGGTGGCGCCGGCCGCGCGGTCGGCCGACGGCCGCCTCAGGCTTCTGTTCGTGGGCCGGGGGGTGCCGAACAAGGCCCAGCACCACCTCATCGCTGCCCTGGCCGCCCTCCGGCAGACGGGCGCGGATGCGCTGCTGACCCTGGTCGGCACCTGGGAGGGGATGGAGCCGTACGAGCGGCGGTGCCGGCGCCTGGCCAGCGCCCTGCGGGTGGAGGAACACGTCGATTTCGCGGGCTCGCTGGACGACGCCGGCCTGGCGCGGGCCTACGCGACCAGCGACTGCTTCGTGTGCCTTTCGGACCACGAGGGGTACTGCGTGCCCCTGGTGGAGGCCATGGCGGCCGGGTTGCCGATCGTGGCCTGGGCGGCGGGGGCGGTGCCGGAGACCGTGGGGGCCGCCGGTCTCCTGCTCGACGACAAGCGGCCATCGATGGTGGCCGAGGCGGTCCTCGCGGCGACTTCCGACCCGGCACTCGCCGCGCGCATGGTGGCCGGACGACGCGGGCAGCTCGGGCGGCTGAGCGGCGAGGCAGTGGCCGGCCGGCTGCGCGCATTCGTGGAGGGGCTGCCGTGAGGGTGCGGCTGGGGGGTGCGATGCCCGGCGCGCTGGGGCGGATGGTGGAGCGGGTGGTCGGAACCGGACCTCTCCTCGACGGGCTGCCCGGCACGCTCGCCGCAGGCGCCGACGACCCGGCCCTGCCGGGGGCGGACGCCCAGCGGCCGCTGGTCGTGCTTCCGGCCTGCGGCCCGCGGCCACCGACGCCGTGGTGCCGGGCGCTGGTGGCGGCCGCCGACGTCGTCGTGCTGCTCGACGCCATCGAAGCGAGCGACCTCGGCGATGCCCTGGCCGGCGGGCCGGTCCTGGTGGCCGGGCTTGCGGCGCCGGTCGAGTCGGCCGACGGCGAGGGACTCGATCCCGGCGAGTCGCCGCCGCCGGAGCTGGTGGCGGCGTGGGGCGAGCAGGGGGACCGGCACCGCGGGGGGCCGGGCGTGGCA
>JAXIPH010000211.1:0-3282 GCA_045403035.1 Thermoleophilia bacterium
CGCCGTCAGCGCCTGCCTCAGCTCGAGCGCCGCCGTCATCTTGCCCACGTTGCAGTCGCTCCCCACGGTCAGGACCACCAGCGCGTCCACGTGCGCGGCGCGGGCCGTGGCGATCGGCCGCCGGGCGGGCGTGCGCCGCACGTCCACCAGCGTCCCGCCGCCCTCCCGCGCCAGCGCCGCCAGCTCGGGATCATCGGCGAGGAAGACGTGCAGGCCCGACAGGACGTCCCATCCGCGCCCCAGGGCATCGCGCACGATCGCGCGCCAGGTCGCCGGCAGCTCGCCGCCCTGCGGGGCGATGCCGATCAGGAGACTGTCCGCGCCGAGCGCCGCCGCGGAGGCCACATCCGCCACGACCGGGATCGCCCCTCCGATCCCGACGCAGGCATTGGAGGTCTGACCCGCGCGGGTCGAGTCGATGACCGCCGCGACCTCTTCCGGCCGATAGCGCAGGACCCCGAGGGCGGTCTTGCCCTCGAGCGGGGTGAAGCTGCCCTCGGCCAGCACCGCCAGCCGTCGACGTTTACCGAGCATGGGTTCAGCGCAGCGAGTCGTACACGCGGATGTAACGGTCCACCATGTCGTCGATGAGGAAGCGCTCGCGCGCGACACGGCGCGCTTTTCGGCCCATCGTCCTGCGAAGGCGCTCGTGGGTGAGGAGTCGAAGGGCGGAGGTGACGAAGCCGGCCAGATGCTCGGGCTCGTGCAGGAACCCGGTGACACCGTGCTCCACCACTTCGGGCAGACCTCCGACGTTCGACGCGACGACCGGCACCTCGGCACTCATCGCCTCCAGCGCGACCAGCCCGAAGCTCTCCGACGAGCTGGGCAACAAGAAGATATCGGCCAGCGGGAGCAACTCCTCCATGCAGTCCTGGTTGCCGAGGAAGAGCACGTCGCGGTCCACGCGCAGCTCCCGCGCCAGCTGCTCGGCCCCCGCCTTCTCCGGTCCATCCCCTACCATGACCAGCTTCGCCCGAAGATGGCGGCGCAGCTCAGCGAAGACGCGAATCACGGCCGGTATGTTCTTGACGGGCCGGAAGTTGGACGCGTGCATGATGACATGGGTCTGGGGCGGGGCGAGCCGCAGGGAGGTCCTCCGGCGGGGAGCGAAGACATGCGGATCCACGAAGTTGTAGATGACCTCGATCGGGCGCGTGATGCCGAAGCTCTCCTCGGCGCGCTCCTTGAGGAAGCGGCTCACCGCCGTCACCCGATCGCTCGACTCGATGCTGAACTTGGTGACGCGGAAGAACGCGGGCTCCATCCCCACCACCGTGATGTCGGTCCCGTGCAGCGTGGTCACCACCCCGAGGTGACGCGGGCGCAGGAGCTGACGGGCCAGGTACGCGCTGGCGGCGAATGGCATCGCGTAGTGGACGTGGAGCAGATCGAGGTCGTAGTTCTCGGCCACCTCGACCATCTTGGTGGTCAGCGCCAGGTTGTAGGGCGCCTGCTCGAACACCGGATACGAGGCTGGCGTCGCCTCGTGGAAATAGAGGTTGGACGAGAACTCCCGCAGGCGGAACGGGAGGCGGTGGGCGATGAAGTGGACCTCATAGCCGCGCCGGGCGAGGGCGAGCCCGAGCTCCGTGGCGACGACGCCGCTGCCTCCGAAGTGGGAGTAGCACGTGATGCCGATCCGTCGCGGCCGCCGGCGGCGATGCGCGGAGGGCGGGTCGACCTTGACGGTCGCGCGATCGGTTCCGGCGGCGCTGGAGGCGCCGTGCGAGCGGGCGGTGCGGCGTGCGCGTGCCGCGCTCATCGCCCGCCTCCCGGATGGGCGCCGGCGAGGAGCGCGCGCGCGTCGCTCACCGCCACCGGCCCGCGCGAGCGATAGCCCTCACCGTATCGCGCGCCGATCGCGGCGCCGAACACCCGCGCCCGGGCCTCGACCTCGGCCGGAAAGTCGGACGTCGTGAGGTAGGTCGCCGGGCCCACTCCCCCGCCCATCTGGCTGCGGTGCGCCGCCAGCGCCGCCGAGCGGCGCTCCCACACCGGTGTGATGTCCACGACGACGTGAGGGGACGGCGAGGTCCGGTAGAGCGCGAACAGCACGCGTTCGGGGCGGTGCCGCTCGCCGGCCGCCGAGAACCGCGCGAGCCCGGCCAGGTAGCACGCGCGCGCCACCAGGTGCGAGGCCTCGACGTGATCGGGGTGGGCGTCGTGCCGGTCCGGCGCCACCACGAGCCGCGGGCGCTGCTCCCGCAGGCACGCGACGACCGCCCGGAGCTGAGCCGGATCGCGCCGGTCGAGCCCGAGGTCGGGCAGGGCCAGTGAGCTCCGGCCGGCGACCCCGAGCGCCACGGCCGCCGCCGCCGCCTCCTCGGCCCGCTCCTCGGCGGTGCCGCGGCTCGCCGCCTCGCCGCGCGTCAGGTCCACGATGCCGACTGCGTGACCATGCGAGGCGAGCAACGCCGCCAGCCCGCCGCTGGTCAGCTCGACGTCATCGGGGTGGGCCCCGAAGAACAGCGCGTCCACGCTCATCCCAGATCCAGGAGATAGTGGCGCCACTCGCCCCCCTCGAGTGCACCTGCATGCTCCTCGGCAAGGTCGCACAGCTCGGGGGCCACGTCCGGCCCGCGCCATGCCGCCGGCTCGAGCGAAGCCAGACGTCTTTCCTGGAGTCGGTCACCCGGGGACAGGTAGCTTCGCAGCCGCGGCCACTCGGGATGCTCGCGCTCCAGCCGGTGCCGCACCTTGCCGGTCAGGCCCTCCAGCAGCCGCGCGAACTGGTAATCCAGCTTCCCGCGGGCCGACTCCACCATCTGAGGCAGGCTCGCGTCGACCCGGATGCTCGCGGCCGCGAAGCGCTCCAGGCGGGCCTGCAGCTCGGCCCGCGCTTCGGCGAGCTGATCGCGAAGGTCCGCCGGGAGCTGGCGCTCGGCATGCAGCTTCAGCACGGCATCGGTCGCCGACACCACCTCCCAGGGATCCGCTCCCGAGGCCTCGATGAGCACAGCCGCCGCCGGCGGCAGCCAGGTCGCCGCGAAGCGCGGCACCGGGCAGGCGGCGCGGACGTCGAGTGCCTCGAACACCTCGCGCAACTGCGCCAGATAGGCCAGCTCGCCCGGCCCGCATGCCATCGCCACGCTCGGCAGGACTCCGTCCTGCACCACCGGCCGGAGCGCCACGTTGGGCGAGAGCGGCTCCCCGGGCGGACGCGCCCGGGCTTCGGCGACCGTGAGCTTGCGACGCACGCCGTCCTCGATCCCGAACACGAACGAGCCGAGCGCGGAGTCGGCGAGCGGCGAGCGTCCGATCCGCACCGCGAGCGCGGCG
>JAXIPH010000176.1:0-4115 GCA_045403035.1 Thermoleophilia bacterium
GTCGTCGCGCTCGGGGCCGACTACGACATGGACGCCACGCCGGGACTCGCCGAGGGGGGCAACGAGTTCTACTCCGGCGAGGGAGCCGAGCGGTTGCGGGAGGTCCTCCCCGGGTTCTCGGGCGGCCACGCGGTGATCGGCGTCTGCGGCGCGCCCTTCAAGTGCCCGCCGGCGCCCAGCGAGGCCGCGCTGCTCCTGCACGAGCACCTCACCCAGCGGGGCGTCCGCGGCGACTGCGAGATCAGCCTCGTCCTCCCGTTCACGACCCCCGTGCCTCCGTCACCCGACACGTCCGCGGCGTTGGTGACCGCCTTCGCCGAGCGCGACATCCGGTTCGTCCCCAGCCGCCGCGTGAGTGCGCTCGACCCGGGGCGTCGCGTCGTCGTCCTCGACGACGGCGGCGAGATCCCCTACGACCTGTTCCTGGGGGTCCCGAGGCACCGCGCCCCGGACGTGGTCCTGGCGAGCGGCATGGCCGAGGACGGGTATGTGCCGGTCGATCCGACGACCCTCGAGACGCGCTGTCCCGGCGTGTACGCCCTCGGGGACGTCGCGACCCAGGGAACGCCGAAGGCGGGGGTGTTCTCCGAGGGCGCGGCACGCACCGTGGCCGCCTCCCTGATCGCGGAGCTGCGGGGCGGCGGGGACCGGCACAGACACACCGGCACCGGCTCCTGCTATGTCGAGTTCGGCGCCGGCCGAATCGGGCGCGTCGACGTGGACTTCTTCTCGGGGCCGTCGCCGACGGGGACCTTCCAGGAGCCCTCCGCGGCCCTGCGCGCGGAGAAGGATCACTTCGGCGCGAGCCGCCGCGCCCGCTGGTTCGGCCGCTCGAGCTGATCCGCTCGCGCGGCGAATGATCCGGGTCGGCATGATCCACGGCCGTTTCCAGCCGTTGCACAACGGCCATCTGGCGTACCTCGAGGCGGCGTCCGCGCGATGTGCGGACCTCTTCATCGGCATCACCAATCCGGACCGCCGAGCGACCCGGCCGGAGGCGGACGACCCCCGGCGGCATCTCCCGGAGTCGAATCCCTTCACCTACACCGAGCGGCTGCTGATGATCGCCGCGGCGGCCGAGGAGGCCGGCGTCCGGGGGATCCGGATTATCCCCTTCCCGATCACCGAGCCCGACCTGTGGGACGACTACGTCCCACAGGACGCGGTCCACTTCGTCCGCCTCTTCTCCGCCTGGGGGAGCTCCAAGCTCGAGCGCCTCGAGGCCCGTGGGTATCGCACCGAGGTGCTCGAGGCGCCCGAGGGCAAGGCGGTCTCCGGAGAGCAGGTCCGTGCGGCCATCCGGGGCGGGGGTGACTGGCGCCGCCTGGTCCCGCGCGCCGTGGCCGGGTTCATCGATGATCTCCCCGCCGACCATGCGCTCGCTCCTCGTCCTGCTCCTTGACGGTCTCGGTGACCGGGCCCACCGTGCCCACGGCGGGCGCACCGCGAACGAGGCCGCCCACACCCCCCACCTGGACGCCCTCGCCGCGCGCGGCTCCACGGGCCTCCTCTTCCCGCTCGGCCCCGGCCGCGCACCGTCGAGCGAGGTCGCGCACTGGGCCATCCTCGGCTACCCACCGTCCGAGTTCCCCGGCCGCGCCGTCTTCGAGGCTCGCGGCCACGGCCACGCTCCCGGCGTGGACGAGGTGCTCGCCCACGCGGCCCTCCGCACCACGGAGGTCCGCGACGGAGCTCTCTGGGCGACCGGCCGGGCCCGCCCCGGCGACGCCGGCGACGCCCGGACCCTGTGGCAGAGCATCCCCCGGCGCACGATCGACGGGCTCGAGCTGGAGCTGCGCCCCCTCGCGCCGGAGGTGGGGGAGGGCGTCCTCGTCGTCACGGGCGGTGCGCACGACGCCGTCACCGACTCGGACCCGTTCTTCCGCGACCGGCATCCCATCCTCCGCCCCCGGCCGCTGGTCCCCGAGGCCGGGGCGACGGCGCGCGCGGCCGAGCTCTGGAGTCGCGCCACGCTGCGGGCTCTCGCGCGACACCCGGCGAACGCGGCCCGCCGCCGCCGCGAGCGGCCACCGCTCAGCGCGGTCACGCTCAAGTGGTGGGGCCGTCCGCGGGAGACGCCCACCTTTCGCGCGCGCCACGGCCTCGACGGCGTCCTGATCGCGGGCTCGCCCTTCCTCGCCGGCCTGGCGGCCACCATCGGCCTCCGGTTCGTCCGCTGCTCCGAGGGCGACGACCCGGCGGCCGCCCTGCGGGACCGGCTCGAGCTCGCCGGGAAGGCCCTCGACGAGGGCGCCACCTTCGCCTTCTGCCACCTGAAGGCCACCGACGAGGCCGGCCACGGCAAGGACCCTGCCGTCAAGCGGAGCACGATCGAGGCGCTCGACGGCGTCCTCGAGCATCTCGGCGATCGCTTCGCCGACGCGGTCGTCTGCGTCACCGGCGACCACGCGACGCCCACGTCGCCCGAGGTGATCCACTCGGGAGATCCGGTCCCCTTCCTGCTGGCCGGGCCGGGTGTCCGAGCCGATCGGGTCGAGCGCTTCGGGGAGCTCCACTGCGCCGACGGCCTCCTCGGCCGCCTCCGGGGCGCGGATGTCATGCCGGTGCTGCTGAACGCCGCCGACCGGCCGCTCTTCCTGGGCTCGCGCCCCACCCCGGTCCCGTCGCCCGCCGGCTTTCCGATCGACGTCGAGCCGCTCCGTCCCTGAGCCACGCTTCGGCGCGGGGGCGCGCCGCTAGGCCGGCCGGTCGCCCTCCTCGCCCCCGGCGAGGCTCTCGGCGATCATCGCCCGCTGGACCTCACTCGTCCCCGCCGGGATGCGGAGGTTGCGCGCGACCCGGTAGATGCGCTCCAGCCCGGTCTCCGCGAGCAGGCCCCGCCCGCCGTGCACCTGGATGGCCCGGTCGGATACGCGCATCAGCGCCTCGTCGCACCAGGTCTTCAGCGTCGAGAGGTCCCGCCGCTCGGCTGCTTCCACGGGCCCGCCGCCGAGCAGGTCGGCATCGTCCAGGCTCG
Organism: Thermoleophilia bacterium; assembly: GCA_045403035.1. Taxonomy (GTDB): domain Bacteria; phylum Actinomycetota; class Thermoleophilia; order Miltoncostaeales; family Miltoncostaeaceae; genus CAVXDY01. Next base: position 2,978 of record JAXIPH010000176.1, read on the forward strand.
CCAGGATCTCCAGCGAGAGCGCCCGCATCGCGCGCCAGTCCATATAGACGTCGCTGAGCCGCTCCGCGACCGCCCCGAAGTCGGCGATCGGCCGGCCGAAGGCCCGCCGCTCCGCGGTGTAGCGCACCGATCGGTCGAGGCAGTGCCCGGCCAGGCCGGAGCACATCCCGCCACGGCGGCTGCGTGCCCAGTTGATCCAGAGGAAGACGAGTGCGAGGCCTCCGCCCTCCTCGCCCATCACGGCGCTCTGGGGCAGGCGCACGTCCCTGAACTCGAGCACTCCCGTCTGGCCGTCGCACATGATCGTCTGCTGCACCGGCCCGCGGACCGCGCCCGGGCTGTCCATGGGAACCAGGAACGCCGTCAACTCCCGGCGCTCGGCGCCCTCGACCCGGGCGATCACCTGCGCGTGCTCCACGAACGGCGCCCCCGTGATCAGGTGCTTCACGCCGTTGAGCACCCACCCCTCGCCCTCGCGGCGGGCCGACGTCTCGAGCGCGAGCGCGTCCGAGCCGGCGCCCGGCTCGGTGAGCGCGAACGCCACGCTGGTGCGGCCCGCGAGAAAGTCGCCCAGATGGCGCTCGCGTGCCTCCGGGCTCCAGTGCCGGACCAGGTGGCTCGGGCCGTCGGTCCAGGCGAGCATCCACTGCACGCCGCGCAGACCGTGGCGGTACACCTCCTCCTGGATGTGGAAGGTGTCCACGAGGCTGAGACCGCGCCCGTCGGGCGCGGGAAGGTGCGGGCAGTAGAGGCCGGCCCTCGCCGACGCCTGCTGCATCCGGCGCTTGAGCCCGATCATGGGGGCGGCGAGGCGGCCGTCCGCCTCGAGGGCGAACGCGGTGGTGCCGAGCTCCCCCTCGACCTCATCCACCATCGGGAGAGCCTCCTCGGCGATGAACTCGCGAACCCTCTCGAGCACCTGGCGCCCCGCCTCGGTGGGGGGGTACCCGCGCGATTGGGCGGGCGGCGTCATGCGGTTCAGAAGCTCACCTCGTAAACGCCGCCGGGGTACACGAACGAGTCGTCCGGCGAGTAGAACGACCCCTCCACCACCACCTGGAGCGGGTCGGCCGGCCGGAGCGCGTAGACGGGGTGGCCCGGGTCGAGGAACTCGACCGAGCGCACCTCGAAGCCGTCG
>JAXIPH010000227.1:0-2184 GCA_045403035.1 Thermoleophilia bacterium
GGCGCGGATCTACATGGCGAGCCCGCTGGGATTCTCCCAGGCCGGGCGCCATTTCTACGACGGCGTCCTCGTCCCCTTCGTGCGCCGCCTCGACTTCGCGGTGCTCGACCCGTGGACGCTGACGGATCCGGCCCGGATCGCCGCCGTGCAGGCGCTGCCGTATGGCCCCACCCGACGCGAGGCGTGGCGGCGGCTCAACCACGAGATGGGCGCCACCAACCGGGCGGCGATCGACGAGGCTCACGGCGTCGTGGCCGTGCTCGACGGCGTGGACGTCGACAGTGGCACCGCCGCCGAGATCGGCTACGCGTTTGCGCGCGGCAAGCTGATCGTCGGCTATCGCGGCGACTTCCGCCTGAGCGCCGACAACGAGGGCAGCACGGTGAATCTCCAGGTCGAGTACTTCATCCGCGAGAGTGGTGGCACCATCGTCGAGCGCTACGAGGATCTGGAGCCGGCACTCGCCCCACTGAGAGGAGGCATCGCATGATCGCCGTGATCGGCACCCGCACGTCGAGCCGAGGGCTGGCCGCCCTGCTCCTGGCCGTGACGCTGGCCTGGGCCGCGCCGGTGGTGGCCCAGGATCCGCCCGCCAACGACCTGCTCAACGCGGTCCTCTGGATGCAACGCTCGGTCGAGTACAAGGCCTCGGCGCTCACCGCCTTCGCGCTGGCGCGCCTCCGCCTCGACCAAGCGCTGACCGACCCGAGCTGGACGGCCGCGCCCAAGGAGCAGACCGGCGCCTACCAGACGCTGCCGCCGGCTGTGATCCTGGACATCGACGAGACGCTCCTGGACAACTCGGGGTACCAGGCGTGGATGGCGCTGAAGGACACGACCTTCGATCCCAAGACCTGGAACGCCTACGTCAACACGGTCTCGTCGGTCGCCATCCCGGGCGCGGTCGAGTTCTCGAAGTACGCGGCCGCGCGCGGCGTGAAGGTGTTCTACGTCTCCAACCGCACCGCCGAGGAAGAGCCGGCGACGCGCAAGAACCTCGAGAAGTTCGGCTTCCCCATCGACGACAAGCTCGACACCGTGCTGATGGCCCGCGAGCAGCCGGACTGGGGCTCGGCCAAGGGTACGCGGCGCGCCCACGTCGCCCGGAGCTACCGCGTCCTGCTCAACGTCGGGGACAACTTCGGCGACTTCGTCGACGAGTACCGGGGCACCGAGGCCGAGCGCCAGAAGGTGCTGGAGGCGCACAAGGACCGCTGGGGCCGCGAGTGGATCATGCTCGCCAACCCGTCCTACGGCTCCTTCGAGACCGCGCCCTACAAGCACGACTTCAAGCTGTCCAACGGGGACAAGCGCAAAGCCAAGCGCGGCGTGCTCGACGCCTGGCCGGGGCCTTAGCCCGACTACTGCTGCTCCTCGTGGAGCCCGGTGACGCCGGAGGCCGGGCGGGAGGCGGCCCCCCGGCCGCGCCAGCATGGCTCGCCTGTCGCCGTCACTCGCTCTGGGCCCGGCTCGCTCGGGCCCCCCATCCCCCAGAGGGGGCTGGCGCGTGGCCTCTTCGATTTGTTGGCGGCTCGCTCGCCGGGCCCTGCGCTCGAACGGCGACGACGGCTCGCCATGATGGCGCGGCCGGGGGGCCGCCTCCCGCCCGACCTCCGGCGTCACCACGTTCCCGAGAGTCAGGAGCGCGGCTAGGTCAGGGCGTAGAAGCGCTTGGCGCCGCCGGCGAGGATCTCGCGCTTCGTCGCGGCTGACAGCTCCGGGCGGTCGGCGATGAGTTTGGGGGCGCCGGGGAAGAAGCCGTCGGGGTGTGGGTAGTCGGTCGCCCACAGGATCTTGTGGGGGCCGATGTAGTCGGCGAGCACGGAGAGGCTGCCCTCCACGGGCTCGAATGAGATCCAGCAGTTGCGCTGGAACAGCTCGCTGGGGCGCATCGTGAGCTCGGAGTCGTTGAACCCCTGGTCGTCGAAGTGGCGGTCCATCCGGTCGAGCCAGGGCGCGATCCAGCCGCCACCGGACTCCAGGAAGGCGATGCGCACGCGCGGGTGGCGATCGCAGACGCCCTCCCAGATGACGCTCATCGCCGCCAGCATCATCTCCATCGTGTGCGAGATGATGTGCCGAGCCCCGCGCGTGGTGAAGCGGTCCACGCCGACCTGGGGCATGCCGCCGCTGGCCCCCTCGTGCAGGCCGATCGAGAAGTCGAGCTCCTCGACCTCCCGCCAG
>JAXIPH010000051.1:0-6435 GCA_045403035.1 Thermoleophilia bacterium
AGGGTCGGCTCCCAACTGCAGCACATAGGTCATCGCATCTCGGTAGCCGGCGAGCTCGGTCGCGGTCTTCTCGTCGGTGCTCAGCGGCTGATCCCCGTCCATCACGGCCGCGACATCATCCAAACTCGCGTTGATGCCCTCGATGCTGTTCGACGCTCGTACCGAGCGGGCAAGGCTCTGCCGGCGGAGTGAACCGACCCACCGGCGCGGTTGGGCGGTCTGGTGGGCGAGGTCGTCGCGCAGACGATCGATCATCCCCACAACCCGCGCCTCATCCTCGCTGAGGGTGGGTGTCCTGAAGACCGGAGGCATGGGCAAGATACTACTTGCTAACGATTATCTGTCAACCATGGTCATTGCAAGATGTTCTTGCGTTCTTGCCAGCTCGTGGGGCTCGGCTAGCACGTTCAGCCGGGCGGTCCGTGGACGACGGCCTCGATGTTGTGCCCGTCGGGGTCGAGGACGAAGGCGCCGTAGTAGTTGGGGTGGTAGATCTCGCGGATCCCGGGCCCGCCGTTGTCGGTCCCGCCGGCCCCGAGCGCGGCTGCGTGGAAGGCATCCACCGCCGCCCGGTCGGGGGCGGCGAAGGCCACGTGCACGGGCGTCGGCGCGTCCTCCTCGCGCAGCCAGAACCCGGGCTTGCCGCCCGTGCCGAAGCCCACCACACTGGTGCGATCGAGGGCGATCTCGATGCCCAGCGGCTCGAGCGCCCCGAGGTAGAAGGCGCGCGCGGAGTCCAGGTCGCGCACGCCGATGACGATGTGGTCGATCACGTGGTCGCGGGGGGGGTGGCCTCGGTCAGGCCGCCCGGCGCCGCTCCGCCCGCGCCCGGGCCTTGGCCGCCTCGACCTCGCGGTCCTTGGGGGCCGCGTTGGTCGACAGCTCGTCCAGGAGACGCAGGGAGACGTCCGCGACCGCCTCCACCGCGCGCTCGAACGCCTCGGTGTTGGCGCGGGACGGCCGGGTGAAGCCGCTGATCTTGCGGACGTACTGCAGTGCCGCGGCCCGGACCTCGTCCTCGGTGGCCGGCGGCTCGAAGTTGTAGAGGGTGCGGATGTTCCGACACATGGCGAGACCTCGCTTCGCGCGTTGGGGTGCCTGAGGGCGTTCTACCAGGCCGCCCCTACTCGATGACCGCGAGCACGTCGCCGGCGGCCACGGAGCCACCCTCGGCGGCGCGCAGCTCGGTGACGGTGCCGTCCCGGTGGGCGGCGACCTCGTTCTCCATCTTCATGGCCTCGACGATCGCGACCACGTCGCCCGCCGACACGGCCTGGCCGGCCTCGACGAGGACCCGGAGGACGGTGCCCTGCATGGGCGTCACGAGGGCGTTGCCGGACGCTCCGGCCGCGGCCCCGGACCGGGAGCGGTCCTTCCTGGGGCGCCTGGCCGCCCCGCCGCCCGATGCGGTCGCCTGGGGGTGGGTGAGCACCACCTCGAAGCGCCGCCCGTCCACCTCGGCCGTGAACTGGCGCTCCACCGTCGGCTCGGAATCGGGCGCGGCGTCGGCCGGCAGCTCCGGCCCGGGCGTCCGGGGCGGCGGGATGGGGGTCGGCACCTCGGCGAGGCGGGCCAGCAGGGCGTGGCAGGCGCCTCCGGCGATGAACTCCTCCTGCTCCAGCAGCCAGCGGTGGAACGGGATGAGGGTGGTGGGCCCCTCCACGACGTACTCGTCGAGCGCCCGGATCATCCTCCGCCGCGCCGACTCGCGGTCCACGTCCCAGACGATGAGCTTGGCCACCATGGGGTCGTAGATCTCCGGGATGGTGGACCCCGCGCGGACGCCCGAGTCCACCCGCACCCCCGGGCCGGAGGGCTCCCGGTAGCCGGTGATGAGCGCGGGGGAGGGGAGGAAGCGCTGGGAGGCGTCCTCGGCGTTGATGCGGCACTCGATGGCGTGACCGCGCGGCGCCACCTGCGCCTGGGTGACCGAGAGCGGCTCGCCGGCCGCCACCCGCACCTGCTCGCGCACCAGATCGAGCCCGGTGACCGCCTCGGTGACCGTGTGCTCCACCTGGATGCGCGTGTTCATCTCGAGGAAGAAGAACTCCTCGCCCGAGACCAGGTACTCGAGGGTGCCGGCCGAGGTGTAGGAGACCGCCTGCGCGGCGCGCACCGACGCCTCGCCCATCCGCCGCCGCAGGTCGGCGGACACCACCGGGCTCGGGGTCTCCTCGACCAGCTTCTGGTGCCGGCGCTGGATCGAGCAGTCGCGGTCGCCCAGCCACACGCACGAGCCGTGCGCGTCGGCCAGGATCTGGATCTCCACGTGGCGCGGCTCGGGCAGGTACCGCTCGAGGTAGACGGCGCCGTCGGCGAAGAAGCGCTCGCCCTCGCGGACCGCGCCCGCGAAGGCGTCGTCGAGGTCGGCCGCCGTCAGGGCGACGCGAAACCCCTTTCCGCCGCCGCCGGAGGAGGCCTTGACCGCCACCGGGTAGCCGATCTCCTCCGCGATCGGGCGCGCGGTGCCGACGTCGGCCACGGGCTCGGTGACGCCCGGCACGATCGGCACCCCGGCCTCGTCCATCAGCTGCCGCGCCCGGACCTTGGAGCCCATCGCGTCGATGGCGTCGGCCGGCGGGCCGATCCACACGACGCCGGCCTCATCGAGCGACCGGGCGAAGCCCGCGTTCTCGGCCAGGAACCCGTAGCCGGGGTGCACGGCGTCCACGCCGGCCTCGGCGGCGATCGCGAGGATCCGCGGCACGTTGAGGTAGGTCTCGGCGGCGAGCCCGGGGCCCAGCAGGTAGGCCTCGTCGGCGTGGTGCAGGAAGAGCGCGTCGCGGTCGGTCTCGCTGTAGACGGCCACGGAGGCGATGCCCATCTCGCGCAGGGTTCGGAACACCCGGATCGCGATCTCGCCCCGGTTGGCCACCATCACCTTGGAGAACACCTAGGGGTGGCCTCCCCACCTGGGCCCGCCGTCCTTGGGGTGGGGCGGGACCTCGGTCATCTCCATCACCCCGGCCCGCCGCCAGCGCGAGCGGTAGGCGGGCGGGAGGGGATCCTCGGCGCGAGCGGCCTCCTCGTCCACCAGGGCGCCGAGCGCCGAGGTCAGGGCGGCGAGCTGCCCGGCCGTCGGCACGCCGCCGGCCGTCACGCGGATCCCCTGGATCACCGCAGGATCCCGCAGCGTCACAGGGGGATGTTCCCGTGCTTGCGCCGGGGGCGCTGCTCGCGCTTGGTGAGCGATGCCTCGAGCGCGCGGATGAGCCATCCGCGGGTCTCCTCGGGCTCGATCACGTCGTCCACATACCCGCGCTCGGCCGCGATGTAGGGGTTGGCGAAGCGCTCGGTGTAGTCCTCGATGAGCTGCGCCCGCCGGGCCGCGACGTCGCCGCCGTCCTTCTCCGCATCCACCAGCTCGCGGCGGAAGACGATGTTGACCGCGCCCTCGGGGCCCATGACGGCCACCTCGGCGGTGGGCCAGGCGGCGTTGAAGTCGGCCCCCACGTGCTTTGAGCTCATCACGTCGTAGGCGCCGCCATAGGCCTTGCGCGTGATGACGGTGAGCTTCGGCACGGTGGCCTCGGCGTAGGCGTAGAGGAGCTTGGCGCCGTGCAGGATGATGCCGCCGTACTCCTGGGTGGTCCCGGGCAGGAAGCCCGGCACGTCCACGAACGAGACCAGCGGGATGTTGAAGGCATCGCAGAAGCGCACGAAGCGCGCGGCCTTGATGGAGGCGTCGATGTCGAGCACGCCCGCCAGGGCCCGGGGCTGGTTGCCCACGATCCCCACCACGTGGCCGGCCAGGCGCGCGTAGCCCACGACGATGTTCTGGGCGTAGAGCGGCGCCACCTCGAGGAAGTCCCCGTCGTCCATCACCAACTCGATCACCCGCGTGATGTCGTACGGCTTGCTGGGGGAGTCGGGGATGATCGTGGCCAGCTCGGCCTCGGCGCGGTCCGGCGGATCGGCGGTGGGCGCATAGGGGGGCGGGTCGAGGTTGTTCTGAGGGAGGAAGGAGAGCAGCTCGCGCACCTGCTCCAGGCAGTCCTCCTCGGAGTCGGCCGCGAAGTGGCAGACCCCGGACCGGGTGGCGTGGCTCTGGGCCCCGCCCAGGTCCTCCATCGTCACGTCCTCGCCGGTCACCGTCTTGATGACCTCGGGTCCCGTGATGAACATGTGGCTGGTCTCGCGCACCATGAAGATGAAGTCGGTGATCGCCGGGCTGTAGACGGCGCCGCCGGCGCAGGGGCCCATCACCACCGAGATCTGGGGGATGACGCCGCTGGCGCGGACGTTGCGGAAGAAGATGTCCGCGTAGCCGCCCAGGCTCACGACGCCCTCCTGGATGCGGGCCCCCCCGGAGTCGTTGATGCCGATGAACGGGCAGCCCATCTTCACGGCGAGGTCCATGACCTTGACGATCTTCTCGGCGAAGACCTCGCCCAGGCTGCCGCCGAAGACGGTGAAGTCCTGGCTGAACAGGAACACCTTGCGGCCGTCGATCGCGCCGTGGCCGGTCACGACCCCGTCGCCCCAGGGCCGGTTGTCCTCCAGGCCGAAGCCGTGGGCGCGGTGGCGGGTGAACATGCCGAGCTCGGTGAAGCTGCCCGGGTCCAGCAGCAGGTCGATGCGCTCGCGCGCGGTGAGCTTCCCGCGCGCGTGCTGGCGCTCGACGGCCGCCTCGGTGCCCGCGTGGGCCGCCTCCTCGCGCAGCTTGCGCAGCCGCTCGCGCTTCTCCTCGGTGCTCACGACTCCGCCGCCCGCACCCGATCGTACTCGCCGAACTCCGCGCGCATCACGCCGCAGACCTCGCCCACGGTGGCGCGGGCCCGCAGCGCCTCGCGCAGGGGGTGGAGCAGGTTGGCGGTGCCGCGGGCCGCGTCGCGCACGTCGTCGAGCCGCGCCTGCACCTGGGCGGCATCCCGGCTCTCGCGCAGCGTGCGCAGCCGCGCGACCTGGTCGATCTCGATCTGCGGGTCGATGCGTTGGATCGACACCGGCTGCTCGTCCTCCTCGTGGTACGCGTTCACGCCCACCACCACCTGGTCGCCGGCGTCGACCGCCTCGTGATGGCGGAAGGCGGCCTCGGCGATGGCGTCCCGCATGTACTCGATGGACGTCACCGCCCCGCCCCGGCGGTCGATCTCGTCGATCAGCTCGCGGGCCCGCCCCTCGATCTCGGCCGTGAGGGCCTCCACGGCGTAGCTGCCGCCGAGCGGGTCGACCGTGTCCACGATCCCCGACTCGGCCGCGATCACCTGCTGGGTGCGCAGCGCGAGCTTGGCCGACTCCTCGGTGGGCAGGGCGAGCGCCTCGTCGAACCCGTTGGAGTGGATCGACTGGGCCCCGCCGAGCGCGGCGGCGAGCACCTGCACGGCCACGCGAACCACATTGATGCGGGGCTGCTGGGCGGTGAGCGTGCTGCCGCCGGTCTGGGCGTGGAAGCGCATGGTCATCGCCCGCGCCTGTGTGGCGCCGAAGCGGTCGCGCATGATGTGCGCCCACAGAGTGCGGGCGGCGCGGAACTTCGCCACCTCCTCGAGCAGGTTGTTGTGGGAGTTGAAGAAGAAGGAAATCCGGGGCGCAAACTCCTCCACGTCGAGGCCGGCGCGCCGGGCGGCCTCCACGTAGGCGATGCCGTTGGCCAGCGTGAAGGCCACCTCCTGCACCGCCGTCGAGCCCGCCTCGCGGATGTGGTAGCCGCTGATCGAGATCGTGTTCCAGCGCGGCAGCACGGCGTCGCAGTAGGCGAAGGTGTCGGTGGTCAGCCGCATCGACGGCACCGGCGGGTAGATGTAGTTGCCGCGCGCGACGTACTCCTTCAGCACGTCGTTCTGGATCGTGCCCCGCAGGACCGCCGGGTCGACCCCGTTCTCCTCGGCCACGAGCTGGTAGAGCAGGAGCAGCACGGCGGCGGGGGCGTTGATCGTCATGCTGGTGGAGACCTGGTCGAGCGGGATGCCGTCCAGCAGGCGCCCCATGTCCTCCACCGAGTCGATCGCGACGCCCACCCGGCCCACCTCGCCCGCGGCCAGGGGGTCGTCGGAGTCCATGCCGAGCTGGGTGGGGAGGTCGAACGCCGTCGAGAGGCCCGGCGCCCCCGCCGCGAGCAGGTAGCGGAACCGCGCGTTCGTCTCCTCGGCGGTGGCGAAGCCGGCGTACTGGCGCATCGTCCACGGCTTGTCGCGGTACATGGTGGGGTGGATGCCGCGGGTGTAGGGGAAGGCCCCGGGCTCCCCCAGCCGCTCCGGCAGGTCGAGCCCGGCGACGTCCTCCTCGCCGTACACCCGCTCCAGGGGTATCCCCGATTCGGTGGCGCGGAGGTCCTCGTCCGCGCCGGCACTCATTTCCGCCACCCGCCCCCCGCTGCCGAGATCGCGCTTGCGCCCTACCTCCGGGCCGCGCCGAGCGGGCGCCGACGCTACCACAAGGGCCCGCTCCCGCGGGGCCGGAACCCCGGCGCCCTGGCCTCGAGATCGGAAGAGC
>JAXIPH010000078.1:0-8646 GCA_045403035.1 Thermoleophilia bacterium
CCCTCGGCCCTCGACAACCGTCCCCTCCAGCTGCCCGAGTTCCTCGACCAGGTGAGCCAGATCGTCTTCGTGTCGGCCACTCCGGGCGAGTTCGAGCAGCGCTCCTCGGGCCACGTGGTGGAGCAGATCATCCGGCCGACCGGCCTGGTGGACCCCGAGGTGGAGGTGCGGTCCACCCACCACCAGATCGACGACCTGCTCGGCGAGATCAGCGCGCGGGCCGAGCGCGGCGAGCGCGCCCTGGTCACCACGCTCACCAAGAAGATGGCGGAGGACCTCACGGAGTACCTGGTCGAGGCGGGCGTCAAGGCGCGCTACCTGCACTCCGAGATCGACACCCTGGAGCGGATCCGGATCGTCCGGTCGCTGAGGCTGGGGGACTTCGACGTCCTGGTGGGGGTCAACCTGCTGCGCGAGGGCCTGGACCTGCCCGAGGTGACCCTCGTGGCGATCCTCGACGCCGACAAGGAGGGGTTCCTGCGCGGGAACACCTCGCTCGTCCAGACCATCGGGCGCGCCGCCCGCAACGTGGACGGGCGGGTGATCATGTACGCGGACCGCGAGACCGAGGCCATGCGCAGCGCGATCGGGGAGACCGATCGACGGCGCGAGATCCAGGTGGCCTACAACCTGGAGCACGGCATCACGCCGGCCTCCATCAGCAAGGGCGTCACGGACATCGTCCAGCTGCTGGGGCTCACGGACTCCCCGGCGCCCGCGCGGCGCCGGCGCGGCGAGGTCGATGCCCTGGCCGGGCTGGCACCGCAGGAGATCGAGCGCATGATCGTGGAGCGCGAGCAGGAGATGTTCATCGCGGCCGAGGAGCTGCGCTTCGAGCTGGCGGCGCGGCTGCGCGACGAGATCGCCGACCTGCGGCGCGAGCTGCTGGAGCGGGCCGAGGCCGGCGACGCGGACGATGGGGACGGTGCCGCGCCGCCGCCGCCGCGCCGGCCGAGCTCGGCGCCGGTGCCGCGCAAGTCCGCCCGGCGGGCCGCGCGCGGAGGCCGCCGGCGGTGACGAGCGGCTCCGACCCCCGCGACGTGGCGTTCCGGTCGCTGGCCGCGCCGGGGTTGGAGGAGGACGACCTGTTCGTCGCGCTGCACGGGCTCCCCGTACCCGGCCCGTTCTGGGGCGAGGGGAGACCCTGGGCGCGGGACGCCGACGACCGGCCCTGGGACGAGGAGGCCGAGCGCCGGCGCCGCCACGAGGAGCTGCTGCGCAAGTGGGAGCGGGCACCGGGGCCGCCGTGACCACCTGGTACCGCGAGCGCACGCCGCACCCCGCCCTCCAGGGCGTGGTGCGCAGGTACATCGGCTTCGAGCAGCGCGAGGGCGCGCCGGTGGCGTTCCGGGAGCTGCCCTGCACCTACATCCCCGTGATCCTCGACCTCGGCGAGGGCTGGCACATCGGCGACCCGCGCCGCCCAAGAGCCGGCCACCCTCGCGGCCCAGCCTGGACCCGTCCCAGAGATCCGACGACGCGAGGTGACCAGATGTCCGACACCCTGAACGGGGCCTTTCCGATCGTGCCCTACGCCGACCCCCGTGCCGCGATCGCCTGGCTGGAGCGGGCGTTCGGCGCCGAGGCGACGGCGCTGTACCCGCCCGAGGCCGACCAGCCGCTCGTGCACGCGGAGGTGCGGGTGGGAACCGGCATCATCATGCCGACGGACGCCGGGCGGGCCGGCGAGAGCCCCTTCGTGCTCCCGGGACCGGTGGCCGTGTACGTGGTGGTCGACGACCCCGACGCGCTCTACGAGCGGGCGGTCGCGGCGGGGGCGGAGATCGTGATGGGGCTCACCGACCAGGACTACGGCTCGCGCGACTTCGCCGCACGAGACCTGGACGGGAACGTCTGGAGCTTCGGGACCTACCGGCCGGAGGGTGGGTAGGGGCTTACCAGGAGTCCCATCGGGCGAACCTCTCCAGGGGCACCCGGGGCCCCGGGCGGAAGTCCGTCCCCACCGTGTGGGCGAGCGGGATGAGCGCCACCTGGGAGACCTCCTCGTAGGGGATGCCGAGGACCTCGGCGGCCTCGCGCTCGTAGAAGAGGTGGATCGTGGTCCAGGTGGAGCCGAGGCCGCGGGCACGCGCGGCGAGCATGAAGCTCCAGACGGCCGGCAGGACCGAGCCCCACGCCGAGGCCTGCACGACCTGCGACCTGTCCTCGGTCCGCCCCGCGTGGCAGGCCATCACGTGCACCGGCACCTCGGCCAGGTGCTCGGCCAGGTAGCTCGCCGACCGGCCGATGCGCCGCTGCTGAACGCGTTCCGAGGGGTCGGGAGCACGGCGGGGCGCGTCGCCCAGCACGCCCTCCGCCCGGTAGCGGTCCCACCCCCGGCGGTAGATGTCGCCCAGGGCCCGCCGGCGCTCCGCGTCGGTGACCACCACGAACGTGGCCCCCTGCCGGTTCCCGCCGCTGGGCGCCTGCTGCGCCAGGCGCAAGCACTCCTCGATCAGCTCACGCTCGACCGGGCGACCCAGGTCGAGGCGGCGGCGAACGCTGCGGGTGGTGGACAGCAGCTCGTCGGGCGTCAACTCCAGCACGGGCCGGATCATGGCAGGCGCCGGTCTGCGACGATCCGACGATGGCGTTCGACGACCTCCTCGGGGCGGCCCTCCCCGACCTGCCCCTGCCGGCGACCGACGGCCGGCGCGTGTCGCTGGCGCGCCTGGGCCCGGGCCGGACGATCGTCTATGCCTACCCGTGGATCGCCGGACCCGACGGGGCGCCCCCGAGCCCCGACTGGGACGCGATTCCCGGCGCCCGAGGCTGCACGCCCGAGTCGTGCGGCTTCCGCGACCATGCGACCGAGCTCGGCGATCTGGGCGCGGCTGTCCTCGGGCTCTCGGCCCAGCCGACCGAGCTGCAGCGCGAGGCGGTGGAGCGCCTGCGGCTCCCGTTCGCCCTCCTGTGCGACGAGCACCTGCGCCTCGCCACGGAGCTCGGGCTGCCCACCTTCCGCGCGGCGGGCCGCACGCTGCTGAAGCGCCTCACCCTGACCGTGAGGGACGGGGTGGTGGAGCGGGTCTGGTACCCGGTCGTCGCGCCGGATCGCCACGCCGAGGACGTCCTCGACTGGCTGCGCCTCCCCGGCCCAGCCGGCGCTGGTTGAAAGGGCCATGGACGGCCCGTCAGGCCCCCCAGGAGGCGTTCCAGCGCCGGCGTTTGATCCAGCCGGCGCTGGTTGAAAGGGCCATGGACGGCCCGTCAGACCCCCCAGGAGGCGTTCCAGCGCCGGCGTTTTAGGAGCTAGGCCAACCCCGGGCGCTTGCGCCGGGAGCGGCGGCGGCCGCCCAGGCGGGGGAGGGTGAGCGCGTAGACCGTCGCGGCGGCCACCTCGACGCCGGCGCGGATGCGGCGGCGGGGGAGGGCGGCCAGGCGCCGGGGCGCCCGGCTCGGGGCGCCGCCGTCGTCGTGCACCGGCACGGGCTGCGGCAGGGCGACGTGCGGGACGGGAGGCGGGGCGGCGATGGGCGCCCGCGACGTGGGGAGCGCGTCCGCGCGAGCGGGGAGGCGACGCCCGCCGCCGGCCACGCCCACCAGGATCTCCTCGATCTCGGCCCGGTCGAGCTGCTCGCGCCCCAGAAGGGCGGCGCCCAGCGCGTCGAGCTCGTCGCGGTGGTCGCCCAGGAGGGCGACGGCGTCCGCGTAGGCGGCGTCGACCATCCTGCCGACCTCCTCGTCGATCGTCCGCCGCACCTCGGCGGAGAGCGGGATGCTGTGCGGGTTCGAGGGGGAGACGATCTGCCCGACGCGCGGCGAGAAGCCCAGGCGCTCGACGGCCTGCCGGGCCATGCCGTTCACCTGCTCGAGGTCGTTGGCGGCGCCGGACGAGATCATGCCGAAGCGGATCTGCTCGGCGGCGCGTCCGCCCATGGCGACGACCATGCGCTCGTGCAGGTGCTGCTGCGAGGTGAGGGCCCGGTCCTCGCTGCCGTAGAGGGCGAGGCCGCCGGCGTCGCCGCGGGCCAGGATGGTCACGCGCTGCGCCTTCTGGTGGGCGGGGCAGAGCTCGGCGGCCAGGACGTGCCCGGCCTCGTGCCACGCGATCACCTCGAGCTCGCCCTCGGCGATGCCGCGGTCGGCCCGGCGGGGACCGGCGACGCTCCGCAGCATGCCCTCGTCGAGGTCCTGCGCGAGGATCGTGTCGCGGCCCGCGCGGGCGGCCATGATCGCGGCCTCGTTGAGCATGTTGGCCAGGTCGGCCCCGGCGAAGCCGGCCGTCACCCGGGCGAGCGCCCCCAGCGAGGCGGGGTCCGCGATGGGCATGTGCCGGGAGTGGAGACCGAGGATCGCCAGCCGGCCGGCCTGGGCGGGCAGGCCCACCTGCACGCGCCGGTCGAAGCGGCCGGGGCGCAGCAGGGCGGGGTCCAGCATGTCGAGGCGGTTGGTGGCCGCGATCACCACGATCCGCTCACGGGCCCCGAAGCCGTCCAGCTCCACCAGCAGCTGGTTGAGCGTGCCCTCGCGCTCGGAGTCGGCGCCCGAGGCGCCCTGGCCGCGAGCGCGGCCGATGGCGTCGATCTCGTCGAAGAAGATGATGGCGCCGGTCTCGCTCTTGCGCGCCTGGGCGAACAGGTCCCGCACGCGCGAGGCGCCCACGCCGACGTAGGTGTCCACGAAGTCGGATCCCGACAGCGCGTAGAAGGGGACGCCGGCCTCTCCCGCGACGGCCTTGGCGAGCAGCGTCTTACCGGTGCCCGGGGGGCCGTGCAGGATCGCGCCGTGCGGCATCCGGGCTCCCACCCGGCCGAAGCGCTCGGGCTCGCGCAGGAAGACCACGATCTCCTCGAGCTCCTCCACGGCCTCGTCGCAGCCGGCCACGTCGCCGAATCGAACGGCGGGCGGCACCACCACCTGGGCGCTCTTGCGGATGGCGCCGTGCCCCGACGCGCCGCCGCGCCGCCCGATGCCGCGGCCCTGAGGGTTGCGGCCTCGGATGAGCATCATCCCGCCGACCACGAACACGGCGATCAGGGCGATGCCGAGCGGGACGACCAGCATGCGCATGATGCCGCCGCCCGAGCCCGAGGACTCGACGGTCGGCGCCGGGCCGAGCACCGCCACGCCGTCCTCGCGCAGCGCCGCGGCGAGGTCGAAGGCGCCGGGGAGGGCGCGCCGGGTCGCGGAGGAGGGGGCCTCGGTCGCGGGGACGGCGGCGCTGCCGAAGTCCTGGCCGGCCTTCGGCCGCGGGATCTGGGCGGCGATGACGTGCCCGTTGCGATCGACGGCGGCCACCCAGTAGGCGGAGGTGTCGACGACGGCGGCATTCAGGCGCCGGGCGTCGGCGGCGCCGACCAGCTCGCGGTAGCTCACGACGACGGCCGTCTCCTCGCCGAGGGGCTGGACCACCGCGGCCGGCACCTGGGGCGCCGGGTCGGCCGCCCTGCCGGGCCCCGTCGCGACCAGGGCCACGACGAGGGCGAGCAGCGTCGCCGCGATCGCGAGCCGGGAGGCCGAGCGGGTCAGGCCTGGAGGGGGGAGACGAATGGCCGGATGATCCTCGTCAGGGACGGCGGCGGGGGTTCCCCGACGGCGAATCTCGCCCGGGGGTCTCATCTGGACGCTCAATCGGCAGGACGCGAGCCGTCTTTATTCACGGGGCCGCTCTCGCCGCCAAACAGAGATAGCACCGTTCTTCACGGTAGGGCGACCTCCGGGTATGACGTATGTCCCATGAGCCAAGCGCCGGGCGGGCCGGTTCGCCCTCGGGCCAAAGGCTCGCCCCTGCGGCCACGGCCGACGCGCCGACCCCCTCACTACACTTGACCGGTGTCTGAGCCGCGCCCCACCGCCGCATCCGCGATCCGTGTGGTGGGAGCCCGGGAGCACAACCTGGTCGACGTCTCGGTCGACATCCCGCGCGACCGGCTGTCGGTGATCACCGGCCTGTCGGGCAGCGGGAAGTCGAGCCTCGCGTTCGACACCCTCTACGCCGAGGGGCAGCGGCGCTACGTGGAGAGCCTGTCGGCCTACGCGCGCCAGTTCCTGGGCCAGATGGACAAGCCGGACGTGGATCACATCGAGGGCCTGTCGCCCGCGATCTCGATCGACCAGAAGACCACGAGCCGCAACCCGCGCTCGACGGTGGCGACCGTCACCGAGGTCTACGACTACCTGAGGCTGCTCTACGCGCGGGTCGGCCAGCCGCACTGCCCCGTGTGCGGGCGGCCCATCTCCGGGCAGAGCGTGGAGCAGATCGCGGACCAGGTGCTGGCGCTGCCGGAGGGCGCGCGGTTCCTGGTGCTGGCGCCCCTGGTGCGCGATCGCAAGGGCGAGCACCGCGACGTGCTGGAGCAGGTGCGGGGCGAGGGCTTCACCCGCGTGGCCGTGGACGGGCAGACGTACCTGCTCGACGAGGTCCCGGCGCTGGACAAGAAGTTCACCCACACGGTCGAGGTGGTCGTCGATCGCCTGGTGATGCGCGACGACCTGCGACGCCGGCTCACCGACAGCCTGGAGACCGCAACGCGGCTGGCCGACGGCCTGGTGCGCATCGAGGTGCTGGGCGAGGAGGGACGGTCGTTCACCTACTCCGAGCGCTTCGCCTGCCCGGAGCACGGGGCGTCGCTGCCCGAGCTGGCGCCGCGCACGTTCTCGTTCAACTCCCCCCACGGCGCGTGCCCCACCTGCACCGGCCTGGGGTTCACCCCCGAGGTCGACCCCGAGCTCGTCGTCGACCCGGAGCGCACGCTCAGGGAGGGCGCGGTCCTGCCGTGGACCGACCGCACCACCGACTACTACGACCTGCTGCTGGGCGTGATCGCCGACACGCACTCGATCGATCTCGACACGGCCTGGCGGGCGCTGCCCCAGCGGCACCGCGACCTGATGCTGAACGGGCCGAAGGGCGGACGGGAGCGCGTCTTCCTGGGCAGGCGGCGCAAGGGCGGCGGGAGCTGGGGCTGGTTCGAGGGCGTCATGCCGCAGCTGCGGCGCCAGCACGCCACCTCGATGTCGTACGCGATGCGCGAGTCGGTGGAGCAGTTCATGTCGCTGCGGCCCTGCCCGTCCTGCGGCGGGGCGCGGCTGCGCCCGGAGAGCCTGGCCGTCACGGTCAGCGGCCGGAACATCCACGAGGTCTGCCTCCTGTCGGTGGCCGACGCGGTGGCCTTCTTCGCCTCCCTGGAGCTGACCGACACCCAGGCGCTCATCGGCGCGCGCGTGATCCAGGAGATCAACGAGCGCCTGCGGTTCCTCGACGACGTGGGCGTCGGCTACCTCACCCTCGCGCGCGCCGCCGGGACCCTGTCGGGCGGAGAGGCCCAGCGGATCCGCCTGGCGACCCAGATCGGATCGGGCCTGGTGGGCGTGCTCTACATCCTGGACGAGCCCTCCATCGGCCTGCACCAGCGGGACAACCGCAAGCTGATCGGCACCCTCGAGCGCCTGCGCGACCAGGGCAACACGGTGCTGGTGGTCGAGCACGACGAGGAGATGATCCGCAGCGCAGACCACGTCATCGACATGGGGCCCGGGGCGGGGCAGCACGGAGGCCGGGTGGTCGCCGAGGGGACGGTCGCCGACATCGAGGCGGCGTCGGCGTCGGTCACCGGGGCGTTCCTGTCCGGGCGGCGCGGCGTGGCGGTCCCGGCCGTCCGGCGTCCGGCGCGGGGCTGGCTCACGGTGCAGGGCGCCCGGCAGAACAACCTGCGCGGCGTCGACGTGGGCTTCCCGGTCGGCGCGCTCACCTGCGTCACCGGCGTGTCGGGCTCCGGCAAGAGCACGCTGGTCAACGAGACCCTGCTGAAGGCGCTGTCCGGGCGGCTGAGCCGGCGGCCCACGCGTCCCGGCGCCCACGATCGCATCGAGGGGCTCGAGCACTTCGACAAGGTCATCGACATCGACCAGTCGCCCATCGGCCGCACGCCGCGCAGCAACCCGGCCACCTACACGGGCCTCTTCGACCACATCCGCCGGCTCTTCTCCATGACCCAGGAGGCGCGGTCCCGCGGCTACTCCCCCGGGCGCTTCAGCTTCAACGTCAAGGGCGGGCGCTGCGAGGCGTGCAAGGGCGACGGCACGATCACCATCGAGATGCACTTCCTTCCCGACGTCTACGTCCCGTGCGAGGTCTGCGGCGGCAAGCGCTACAACCGCGAGACGCTGACGGTGCGCTACGGCGGCCGCACCATCCACGAGGTGCTCGAGATGAGCGTGGAGGAGGCCGTCGAGGCGTTCGCGGCCGTGCCGCGCATCCACCGGCGCCTCCAGACACTCCACGACGTGGGGCTCGACTACGTGCGCCTCGGTCAGCCGGCCACCACGCTCTCGGGAGGCGAGGCCCAGCGGGTGAAGCTCGCCACCGAGCTGTCCAAGGTGGCCACCGGGCGCACGCTCTACGTGCTCGACGAGCCCACCACGGGCCTCCACTTCGCCGACATCGAGAAGCTGCTCGAGGTCCTCCAGCGCCTGGTGGACCAGGGCAACACCGTGGTGGTCATCGAGCACAACCTCGACGTCGTGAAGTGCGCGGACTGGGTGATCGACCTGGGCCCCGAGGGCGGCGCGGCGGGCGGCTCCCTGATCGCCGCCGGCACCCCGGAGGAGGTGGCCGCGACCCCCCGCTCGCACACGGGCGAGTACCTGCGGCCGATCCTCCTCGGGCGCACGACGCCCTCCGACCGCCGGGGCGCGCTGGCG
>JAXIPH010000150.1:0-2664 GCA_045403035.1 Thermoleophilia bacterium
GGCCCACCGCGTAGGCGCCCACCAGCCTCTCGCCGTCGGACAGCAGGGTCAGGAACCCCGGCCGCTCGACCGGCTTCTCGTAGGTGAGGCTGCGCGGGACCTCGGCCAGGCGCCCGGTGCCGGCCATCGCGCCCTCCGGCATGCCGACGGCCGCGACCTGGGGGTCGGTGAAGACCACCCGCGGCACGGCCCGGTAGTCGGCCCGGGCGTCACCGCCGAGCATGTCCACCGCGGCGACGCGCCCCTGGTACTTGCCGACGTGCGTGAACATCAGGATCCCCGTGACGTCGCCGATGGCCCAGACGCCGTCGGTCACCCGCATGCGCCCGTCGACCGGCACGCCCCGCGGGTTCGGCGCGACCCTGACGGCCTCGAGCCCGATGCCCTCGGTGCGGGGCGCGCGGCCGGTGGCCACCAGCAGGCGGTCGCCGCGCACCTCGTCGCCTTCGCCGAGGGTAAGGACGTAGTCGCCGCCCTCCATCCGGGCGCCGGTCGCGTGCTCGCCGAGGCGCAGGTGCACCCCCTCGGCCGCCAGGGTCTCTCCGAGGGCCTCGCCGAGGGCGGGGGCCTCGCGGGCGAGCAGGTGCGGCGCGCCCTCGACCAGGGTGACCTCACCGCCGAAGCGGGCCACCGCCTGGGCCATCTCCACGCCGACCGCCCCGCCGCCGAGCACCAGCAGGTGCCGCGGGATCTCGGTCATCATCGTGATCTCGCGGTTCGTCCAGAGCCCCGGCAGCTCGCGCAGCCCCGGGACCGGCGGGATGATCGGCGACGATCCGGTGGCCAGGACGATCCGCTCGGTGCGGTGGGTGCGCCCGTCCACCTCGACCGACCCGGGCCCGGTGATGCGCCCGGTCCCGCGGATCAGGTCGATGCCCTTGTCGTCGAGCCAGCTCGCCTGGCCGGAGTCGTCCCAGCCCGCGGTTATCCAGTCGCGGAAGCCCAGCGCCGCGGCCACGTCGAGCTCGCCGGTGACGGCCTCGCGCGCCCCTGGCACCCGCCGGGCCGCCGCGAGCGCCTCGCCGGGGCGCAGGAGGGTCTTGGTGGGCATGCACGCCCAGTAGGAGCACTCGCCGGCGACCAGCTCGCGCTCGACGATGGCGACCCGCATCCCGCCGTCGGCCAGGACCCCGGCGCAGACCTCGCCGGCCGGTCCGGCCCCGATCAGGATCGCGTCGTAGTCGCTGGACATGGGCCCTCCTCGTGAGTGGTTCGGTGCCCCGTCCACGATCGCGCGCCGGCGTTACGGAACCCGATGGCTGTAACGATCACCTTCGCTGCGGGACATACTGCCGTGTGCGTCCCGAAAGGAATCTCAGGTGAGCGATCGCGAATTGAGCTGCCTCGAGCTGGTCGAGGTGCTCAACGACTACCTCGACGGCGCCATGGCGCCCGGGGAGCGGCTCCGCTTCGAGCGGCACCTGAATGACTGCCCGCACTGCGTCGTCTACCTCGAGCAGATGCGTCAGACGATCGCCGCTGTCGGCCGCCTGAGCGCCGACGAGCTCGACCCAGAGCTTCAGGGCGAGCTGATGCACGCCTTCCGCGACTGGCGGAGATAGCGGCCTCAGCCGGCGCCGGTTGCGCGGCATGGATCCACGGGCGCGTGGAGCGCCGCCACAGTGGGCACCCACGAGACGTTCCGGTGCCGGGCTTTGGTCCTCCCGGCCAGCCCACGCCCGTGGGGCCGGAGCGGGCTTGGACCCAGAACTCAGACGGGGGTGAGACCGCGGGCTCGATCGATGTCGGCCGCCGCGCGGATCAGCCCGATGTGGCTGAACGCCTGCGGGAAGTTGCCGAGCTGCTCCCCGGAGGCCGTGTCGATCTCCTCCGCCAGCAGCCCGAGGTCGTTGGCGTACCCGCTGAGCTGCGCGAAGAGTGCCTCCGCCCGCGCGACCTCCCCGGCCTGCGCGAGGCAGGAGACCAACCAGAAGGAGCAGATCACGAAGGTGCCCTCCTCCCCGGTGAGGCCGTCGGCGTTCAGGCCCTCGGCGTTGCGGTAGCGCAGTACAAGCCCGTCCTCGGTGAGGTCGCGCGCGATCACCTCGATGGTCGAGCGCATGCGCGGGTCGGTGGCCGGCAGGAACCCGAGCATCGGCATCAGCAGGGCCGCCGCGTCGAGCTCGTCCGACTCGAACGCCTGGGCGTACGCCTGGCGCCGCTCGCTCCACCCCCGCTCCAGAATCGCGGCGCGGATGCGGTCGCGTTCGGCGGTCCATCGCGCGACGTCGGCCTCGGGGCCGAGGTCGGGCGCGAGCCGGATCGCCCGGTCCAGGGCGACCCAGCAGAACACCTTCGACGACAGGTGGTGCTGCGGATCGCCACGCATCTCCCACATCCCGGCGTCTCGCTCGAGCCAGCGGGTGGCGGCCGCGTCGGCCAGGTCCGCTACGAAGCCCTGGATCTCGGGGTGCAGGTAGCCCAGCTTCGCCCGTGTCAGGTGGAGGCAGTCAAGCAGCTCCCAGTAGACGTCCAGCTGCTCCTGCACCCAGGCGCCGTTGCCCACCCGGTCCGGCGCGGAGTCGCGCCAGCCGGACAGGTGCGGCAGGGTGCGCTCGCTGAGGTCGTGCTCCCCGCCGACCCCGAACATGATCTGCAGGGCTGCGCCGCTCATCACCCGGCCGCCGGCCGAGCTGGTCATGAACGAGACGAAGTCCTCGGCCT
>JAXIPH010000126.1:0-7130 GCA_045403035.1 Thermoleophilia bacterium
TCAACAAGTTCCTCGGCGACGGGTTCATGGCCCTGGTCGGGGTGCCCCAGGCCCACGAGGACCACGCGCGGCGGGCCGTGCTCGCGGCGCTCGGGGTGCAGCGGCTGCTGGGCGAGGACCTGCCCGATCTGCAGGGCCTCGACGCGCCGCTCCAGGCCCGGATCGGGCTGAACACCGGCATGGTCGTGGTCGGGAGCCTCGGCGACGACCTCGAGGCCGACTTCACCGCCATCGGCGACACGACCAACGTGGCCGCCCGCCTGGAGAGCCTGGCCGAGCCGGGCGAGATCCTGATCAGCGAGTCGACCGCCCGGCTGGTGACCGGCTATGTGCGCGTTGAGGCGGTGGGCCCGCTCCAGGTCAGGGGCAAGGGTGAGCCGGTCCCGAGCTACCGGGTGCTCGGGCTCGGGCCGCGCCGCTCACCGCTCGAGGGCCTGGGGCCGCGGGCGCTCAGCGGGTTCGTCGGCCGGGAACGCCAGCTCGCCACCCTGGCCGACCTTCTGGCCGAGGCTCGCGACGGCCAGGGCCAGGTGATCGGCCTGGTCGCCGAGCCCGGGATGGGCAAGTCGCGCCTGGTGTACGAGTTCCGGCGCAGCCTGGCCGGAGAGCGGGTGACCTACCTGGAGGGCCGCTGCCTCTCCTTCGGCGCCTCCATCCCCTACCTGCCGTGGCTCGACATCGTCCGGGCGAACTGCGGCATCACGCCGGCCGACTCCGCCGAGGAGGTGGCCAAGAAGGCGCGCTTCGGCCTCGAGGAGGTCGGGATGGACGGCGGGGAGGGGACTCCCTACCTCCTGCACTTCATGGGCGTGCGAACGGGCACGGAGGCGCTGGTCGGCCTGAGCCCGGAGGCGATCAAGGCGCGGATCTTCGAGATCATCCGCCAGCTGTCCCTGAACGGCAGCAGGAAGCGGCCGATCATCTTCAACGTCGAGGACCTCCACTGGATCGACTCCACCTCCGAGGAGCTGTTCGCCTCGCTGGTCGAGAGCCTGTCCGGCGCCCCGATCCTGCTCCTCTGCACCTACCGCCCCGGCTACCGGCCGCCGTGGATGGACCTCTCCTACTCGACCCAGCTGTCCCTGCGTCCGCTCTCCGATGCCGACGCCTCGAGCGTGGTGCGGTCGGTACTCGGCGCGCAGACGGCGGCGGACCCCGTCGTGCGGATGATCCTTGACCGGGCCGAGGGCAACCCGTTCTTCCTGGAGGAGCTCTCCCGCGCGGTGGTCGAGCACGCCGACCTGGGGTCGGAGGTGGCCGTGCCAGAGACGATCCAGGGGGTGCTCATGGCCCGCATCGACCGCCTGGCGGAGGAGCCGAGGCGTGTGCTCCAGACCGCCTCGGTGCTGGGCAGGGAGTTCTCGGTGCGCCTCCTCGCGGCGATCTGGGAAGGCCCGGGCACGCTGGAGCCGCACCTCCTTGACCTCAAGCGGCAGGAGTTCCTCCACGAGCGGCCGGGCACGAAGGAGCCGGTCTACCTCTTCAAGCACGCCCTCACCCAGGACGTGGCCTACGACAGCATGCTGATCGCCCGCCGCGAGGCCCTGCACGAGGCGGCGGCTCGGGCCCTGGAGCGGTTTCACGCGGCCCGGCTGGAGGAGGCCTACGACCGCCTGGCCTACCACTACTCCAAGACGGCGCAGGCCGAGAAGGCCGTCGAGTACCTGAGCCGGTTCGCCGAGACGACCTTCGAGCAGCACTCGCACGCCGAGGCCAGGGTCACCCTCGGCGAGGCCCTGCGCCACGCCGAGCGGCTGCCCGCCGGCGAGCGGGACCGCCGCATCCTCGAGCTGACCCTGCGCCTCGTGAACTGCCTCTACTTCCTCGGCCGCATGGAGGAGAGCCGCGACCTCCTCATCGGCCAGAGAGCGCGCCTGGAGGCGCTGGGCGACTGCCGCATCACCGGCCCCTACCACTTCTGGCTGGCGCACACCTTCAGCCACCGGGGCGACTACGAGGGCGCGGACACGAGTGCGCGACGCGCGATCGAGGAGGGGGAGCGCTGCGGCGACGAGGAGACGATCGCGAAGGCTCACTACGTGCTCGCCCGCGAGGGGGCCTTGACCGGTCGGTTCCGTGTGGGCGTGGAGCACGGGCGGAAGGCCGTGGCCCTCCTGGAGCGGGCCGGCGAGCGCTGGTGGCTCGGCCAATCTCATGTCTTGATCGGGTTCAACCTGTTTTTCCAGGGCGAGTTCGACCTTGCCCTGGATGCCGTCGCGCGCGGCCGCGCCGTCGGTGAGGCGGCCGGGGACCCCCGGCTTCAGAGCTACGCCGCCTGGCACGCCGGCTTCTACCTTGCGACTCGAGGCGACGCGGAGGCCGGCATCGACGAGTGCGTGCGGAGCCTGGAGCGGTCACCGAACCCGCTCAACACCACCTTCGCGACCGGCTGGCTGGGCTTTGCCTACCGGGAGCACGGGGACTTTGACCGGGCGATCGTCTACCTCGAGCGAGCGATCGTGTCCATGCACGAGTACGCGTACCCGCGGCTGGCGGGCTGGTACCAGGGGTGGTTGAGCGAGGCCTACCTTCGGAGTGGCGACGTCGAGAGGGCGCGGGAGCTCGCCCGCGAGGCCTTGGACATCAGCGTCGAGACCAGGGGCGACTGGGCGACGGGCGTCGCCCAACGAGCCCTCGGGCGCATCGCGCACGCCGCCGGCGAGCCCCGAGAGGCGGAGGCCCATCTTCTCGAGGGATTACAGGCGTTCGCCTCGATCGAGGCGTCGTTCGACGTGGCGGTCACGCGGCTCGACCTTGCCGAGCAGGCCCGCCTGCAGGGACGGCCGGACGAGGCCACCGCGCACCTCGCCGAGGCCCGCGCCATCCTCGACCGCCTGCCCGCCCCCAAGTACCGGGAGCGGGCGGAGCGGCTGGCCGTAGAGCTTGGCGCGCACACGGCCGGGAAACCCATCACGGCAGCGGAGGGGGCCGCCCTGCCGCCCGCGGGTGGCGACGTCAATTGAGACCTGCGGGCCTCGGTGCAGGGCCGGCTGGGGAGGTGCCGGTCAGCGGATGGGCAGCAGGACCCGGAAGCGGGTGTCTCCGGGTTGGGACTGCAGGCGCAGCTCGCCGTGGTGACGAACCACGATCCGCTGGGCGATGTCGAGCCCGAGGCCGGTGCCCTGATCGACGGGCTTGGTCGTGAAGAAGGCGTCGAAGACGCGCGCCTACAGGTCGTGGGGAATCCCCGGCCCGTTGTCACCGATCTCGATGCACACCCGCTCACCCTGCCTGCCCGTGCGAAGGGTGATGCGGCCGTCGTCGCCGACCGCGTCGACCGCGTTGTCGATCAGGTTCGTCCAGACCTGGTTCAGCTCGGAGCCCGATGCCTCGACGCCCGGCAGCTGGGGGTCGAAGTCGCGGACGATCTCGACCTGCTTCGCGCGCAGCTCGTGCGCGAGGAGCGAGAGCGTGCTCTCGAGCCCCTCGTGGATGTCGACCGTCTGGCGCGGTGCCTGGTCGAGGTACGAGTAGCTCCTGACGGCGCCGACGAGGGCGGCGATGCGCGTCGTCGCCTCCTCGAGCTCGGCGAGCACGACGCGTGCACCGGCGCAGGCCGCGACGAAGCGGAGCCCGGCGGCGAGGCCGTCGGCGCCGACTCCCGCCGCGACGCGATCGACCCACTCGGGGCCGAGCCGCGCCTCCGTGAGCGCGGACGCGATCTCGAAGGCGTCCGGAACGCCGCGCTGCGCGAGCGTCTCGACGAGCTCCTGCTCGCGATCGCTGGCGGCGAGCGGGTCGAGCCGTTCGCCCGGCGCTGTCTGCTCGGTGGCCGCCGCGCCGAGGGAGACGAGAGCGGCGAGCTGCTCGGCCGAGGCACCGCCTCCCGCGATCTCGTCGAAGGCGGCCTGTCGCTGCCGCTCGTACTCGCGCAGGGTCGCGGCCCCTCGGGCGGCGGCGGCGGCCGGGTTGTTCAGCTCGTGCGCGAGCCCGGCGGCGAGCTTGCCGACCGCGAGCAGCTTCTCGCGGTCGCGCTCGACCCCCTTGACCGCGCCGCTCACCGACTCGATCGCGGGGAGGAACCTGCGGAGCAGCGGAGGGTGGGTGAACGCGAGCCGGCGGAGGTCCTCCCCGTCCAGCTCGAACAGGAGCGTCTCGGCGACGGCGCAGGTGCTCCCGCGATAGGGGGTGTCCGTGAGCAACGCCATCGCACCGAGGAAGCCGCCCGACTCGTGGCTGATCATCAAGACCTGCTCGCCGGCAACCTCCCGCGTCGTCTCCAACCGCCCGTCGAGCACGAGGTGGAAGGCGACCGCGCGCTCGCCCTCGTGGAAGAGGAACTCCCCCTGCGCGAGGCGGCGCTCGCGTCCGGCACCCGCGAGCCGCGCGAGCTCCTCGTCACCGAGGCTCTCCAGGATCGGGATCTGGCGCAGGCGGTCGACCGTCATCGCGTCACCGGCGCGAGCATCCCGCCGAGGTACTGATGCACCAGCTGCACCGCCATCGAGCCCTCACCGACCGCCGACGCGACGCGTTTGATCGATTGGTCGCGGACGTCCCCGGCCACGAAGACGCCGGGCAGGCTGGTCTCGAGGGGGAAGGGGTCGCGCTCCAGCCGCCAGCGATGGCGTCCTTCGATCCGCTGCACACCGGGGCCGGAGACGATGAACCCTCCCGCGTCCCGTGCCACGGCGTCGCCGAGCCAGTCGGTCTGCGGTCGCGCGCCGATGAAGACGAAGGCCGCCGTCACCGGCAGACGCTCCTCCCGTCCCGCCACGGTGACCGTCAGCTCCTCGAGGCGGCCCTCGCCGGAGGCCGCCGTGACCACCGCGTGCGCCATGACCTCGACGTTCGCGAGAGAGCCGATCCGCTCGATGAGGTAGTGGGACATGCTCTTCTCGAGCCCGTCGGCGCGGCACAGCACCACCACCCGGCGTGCCCTGGTGGCGAGGTCGACGACCGCCTGCCCCGCAGAATTCGCCGCGCCCACGACGACGACGTCCTCGCCCTCGACGGCCGCGGCCTCGGCGGGCGACGCGCCGTAGTAGACACCCGAGCCGGTGAGGGCCTCCACCCCCGGAGCCTCGAGCCGCGAGTAGTGCACCCCCGTCGCGACGAGCACGCTGTGGCAGCCGATCTCCTCTCCGCCGTCGAGCGTGACCACCCGCGACGGTCCGTTCGCGCGGATGGCGAGCACCTCGCGGGCGGTGAGCATCTCCGCGCCCAGCCGTTGCGCCTGGATCGTCGCGCGCCGCGCGAGGTCGGCGCCGCTGACGCCGGCCGGAAAACCGAGGTAGTTCTCGATCCGCGAGCTCTGCCCCGCCTGCCCACCCGCCGCATGACGCTCCACGAGGAGCGTCCGGAGGCCCTCGGACGCTCCGTAGACCGCCGCCGCCAGACCGGCCGGCCCGCCGCCGAGGATCACGAGGTCGTAGAAGGGGAGCTCCGCCGTCGTGTGCAGGCCGATCCTCGCGGCGATCTCGCCTTGGGAGGGCCGCACCAGCGTTTCCCCGTCGTCGAAGACGAGCACCGGGAGCTCGGCGTCGTCCAGCCGGGCGGCGGCCATGAGGCGGCGCGCCTCGGGGTCGGCGATGTCGAGCCAGCGGTAGGGGACGCCGTTTCGGGCCACGAAGTCGCGGGTGGCGTGCGCTTCCGCGGAGAAGCGGTGTCCCACCAGTCGCAGGCCCGGCTCGGCGAGGCGTGCGGCGGAGTCCGCCTCCCAGTCCTCCAAGAGGTCGTCGAGCACGGGGTACAGACGGGCCTCCGGCGGACTCCAGGGCTTCATCAGGTAGTGGTCGAGGCGGAGCTCGTTGATCGCCCGGATGGCGGCCTCGGTATCCGCGTACGCCGTGAGGAGCACCCGCTTGGCCTGCGGAGTCACCTTCAGGGCGCTGGCCAGGAACTCGACCCCGCTCATGCCGGGCATGCGCTGGTCGGCGACCAGGAGCGCTACGGGCTCGCCACGACGGACGATCTGCTCGACGATGCCGAGCCCCGCCTCGCCGGAGTCCGCCAGCAGGACGCGATGGCGCGAGCCGTACCGGTGCCTCAGGTCGCGCTCGATCGCACGGCCGACCGCCGCGTCGTCGTCGACCGCAAGGATGAGCGCGCGGACCGCCGGTGGGGTCACCATCCGGTAGAACCTAGTGGATCCCTCCTCGGGCACGTTTCGCGCCCACCTCGGGCGTCTCGCGCGCGCACACTCGGGCACACCCCCGCAGGGCCCCATGCGCGCCGGGCAACTCCCCCGCAACTCTTCGCCAGAAAGACCGGGCGCGGTGCCTAGTTGAAGCGCGGGTGTGCGATTCATGCGCGCGGGGTTAGCGAGCGTCAGAAATGCGTGAGCAGCCTTGCGAGCCGGCGGGCGCGGCCGATGATGTCGGTAATGCCCGACAAGGGCGCGCTCAAGAAATGGAGAGACCCGAGATGATAAGGACATATTTGGTGGCGGCGCTGGCGCTCGCCGCGGCGGCCGCGCCGGGCGCGCTCGCCACGTCCGGCCAGGCGCCGGAGAAGCCCAAGCAGCAGCAGCCCCCCGATCACACGGCCAAGGGGCCGAAGGGAACGCACTACCTGCTGCGCGCCTGCGTGACCGCCGAGGGCACCGCGACGGGCGTCGCCCTCGACGTCCTGGGCGGCAACCACCACATGCGCGGCGCGCTCGGCGACGCGAAGACGTTCACCGCGAAGATCGACGCCAACACGGTGATCCGGCTCGTCGGCCGGGCACGCCACCTGCCCGAGGGAAGCGTCCCGAAGCGCCTGCCGAAGCTCGGCACCTACGCCGATCTGGACATCGGCGACCGGCTGACCGTGCGCTTCAGGGCGCCGCGCGGGACGGCCTCGGCCGACCTGCCGGCGGCGTTCCGGATCGTCGACCACGGCCCGTCGAAGAAGTGCGCCCCTCCGGCGGATCCGAAGCCGTCGGCCACAGGGGAGCAGCCGGGCGTCTGAGCGGGCGCGAGCCGCCCGGTCCGGTACCGTCACCGGCGCGGCGCGTCCAAGTCGTCGTCCGACAGGGGGTTGGTCCGATGCACTACATCCGGTCGAAGCTCACCTACGCAAACATCATCGCGACCCTCGCGTTGATCGTCGCGCTCAGCGGCGGCGCCTACGCGGCGGTCGCGATCCCCCGGAACGCCATCACCACCAAGCAGCTCGCCCCGGGCGCGGTCAAGCGCTCCGATATC
>JAXIPH010000123.1:0-3041 GCA_045403035.1 Thermoleophilia bacterium
CACCGGGCGCGCCACGCTCGCCCTCGCGCGGTCGGACCCCGATTCCCCGCAGCTGGACGTTGCGGTTGCGGAGGCGCTCGCGCTCACGGCTGCCCACGGCATGGAGCCACTCTGGACCCATCGCGCCGGCGACCTCGCCGCGCCGCTCCTCCTCCGCGCGCTCGAGAGGGGGCTCGGGCCGCCCGGCGCGGCCGACGCGATGCTCGTCGCCTGCGGAGGCGACGTCATCGGGCAGGCGGCCCGGGCTGCGCGGGAGCTGGACCCCGGCCTTCGCGTCCGCCTCGCCGAGCTGGCCGGCGAGGTCCCGGACACGGACATCGCGCTGATCGACGGCCTGCTGCGCGATCCGTCGGCCGCGGTGCGCGATGCCGCGCGCCGAAGCTGGACGAAGGTACGCGCGCGACCGCGGGCGGCGATCCGGTTCGAGAGCTTGGGGCGGCTCCGGGTGCTGAGGGATGGCGTCCCGGTGCCCGATGCCGGCTTCGCGCGCCCCCGCGCGCGCGCCCTCCTGGCGACGCTCCTCGCGGCCGGGGGCGCGGCACACCGCGAGGTCCTGTGCGAGCGGTTGTGGCCGGACCTCCCGCCCGAGCGCGCCGCGGCCGCCCTGCGCACGACGCTGCACGACCTGCGCCGGGCCGTGGAGCCCGAGCTCGACGCCGGGGACCCCTCCTCCCTCCTGGCCGCCGACTCGGAGTCGGTGCGGCTGAGCTTCGGCGAGCGGGACGGCTGGGACGCGGCCGAGCTGCGACGGCTTGGCACGGCCCCGGCGGGCGAGGCCGATGACGAGCGGCTCGCCCGGCTCCGCCGGGCCGAGGCCCTGTGCACCGGGGTGTTCCTCGAGGAGTGGCCCTTCGAGGACTGGGCCGAGGGACCGCGCCGGGAGCTGGCCGTCCTCCAGGACGAGGTCGCGACCGCCCTCGCCGGCGCCCTGCTGAACGCCGGCGACCATCCAGGAGCCATCGCGCGCCTGGAGCGCCTCTGCGCCCAGGACCCCGAGCGGGAGGGGCGCCACCTCGCGTTGATGCAGGCCTATGCGACGGCCGGCGAGCGCGCGATGGCGCTCCGCCAGTACCATCGCTGCCGGACGGTGCTCAGGCGAGAGCAGGGCGTGGAGCCCGGGCAGGAGATCCGCGCCCTCTACCTCGCGCTCTTGGCCGACGAGGAGGGCGCGGCTCCCGAGGCGCCGGCCCTGGGGGCGACGCCGCCGACGGGGACGGTGACGATCGTCTTCACCGACATCGAGGGCTCCACCGAGATCGCCGAGCGCCTCGGGGACCGGCGCTGGGTCGAGGCGCTCACCGAGCACGACAGCACGGTGCGGCGCCACGCCGCCGCTCACGGCGGGTACGAGGTGAAGGCGCAGGGCGACGGGCTCATGCTCGCGTTCCCGAGCGCCCGATGGGCCATCGACTTCGCGGTCGCGGTCCAGCGGGACATGGCCTCCGGCCACGCGTCGGGGGAGCCGCTGCGGGTGCGGATCGGCCTTCACACCGGCGAGGCGATCCGCCAGCGGGACGACTTCTTTGGACGTGCGGTCATCGTGGCGGCCCGCATCGCCGCGCAGAGCCGAGGCGGGGAGATTGCCGTCTCGGATCTCGTCAAGCGTCTCGTGGATAGCGCCGGCGACCTCGCCTTCGACGAGGGACGGGACGTCGCGCTGAAGGGCATTCGCGAGCCGCAGCGGGTCCACACGGTCCGCTGGGAGGACGCGCCGTCGCACCGCCCCCTGCGTGACGCCAGCGTGACGCTGGGCGAATAGACCTCCGCGCACAACGCCGAGGCCGCCGATCCGGCGGCGAGGAGGAGGGAGCGAGGATGGAGTTCCTCAAGGTGGTGGGAGACCGGCGAAGCATCCGCTGGTTCCGTCCGTGGGAGCCCGTCGATCCGGCGAGCATCCAGCGGATCCTCGAGACCGCCCGCTGGTGCGGCTGCCCGGGCAACCTGCAGCCGTGGCGTGCGGTCGTCGTCGTACAGGGGGATCTGGACCCCGGCGACCGGGAGCGCCTGCTGGACGCGGCCAACCGGCAGCGACAGCACGAGCAGGCGCCGGTCTGGATCTACTGGTTCGCCGACGTCGCCGCGGTGGCGCCGGGGGCCTTCCTCTCCCAGATCACGCTAGGGCTCGAGGCCGGAATGCTCGCCGAGCCCGCGGGGTGGGACGTCGCCGCGGCGAGGAGCGCGATCGAGGACGGCGTTCCTGCTCCGCAGGGGATGCCGCCGCTGGACCAGACGGTGCACGGTCTGCCGCCGGAGATCGCCACGGGCCTGGCCATGCAGGAGACGAACGCGGCCATCACCCTGGCGACCCTGGCCGCCGTGAACGAGGGGCTGGGCACGTGCCTGCTCATCGCGACGGCCCCGTCCGCGGCACCGGTGCTCTACGAGGTCCTCGGGCTGCCCGAGACCTTCGTCCCCGTCTGGCTGCAGCTGCTCGGCCACCCCGCGGAGTCCCGCGAGGCCGGCGGTCAGCGGCCGCGCCGACCGTTCGAGGAGCTGTTCTCGATCGGGCGCTGGGGGACCCCTGTGCCCCGGGACGACCGCGTCGTCGAGGAATTGCGGCGGGAGGGCCTCCTGCAGGCGCCCGCTCCGCTGCCCGGCCGAGACGAGGAAATTCGCCACCTGGCCCGGATGTTCGGCTACGCGGACGGGACGGCCCCCGAGGCCGGCTCGGCCGTCTCCGAGCGGGACGGGGGCTAACATGGCCATCCCGAGGCTCGAATCGGCCTGGAACGCGAAATCCGGCGCGGCCGTGTCCGAGGCGTTCGCGCCGGACGGCGTGCGGGTCGAGTACGCGCTCCCGGGAGCGCGGCTGGAGGGCCGTGAGGCGATCGCCGCTCACGCCGAGGCCTACGTCCGCGCGGTGCCGGACTGCAAGCTCGAGATCCGAGGGGTCGCGGAGTACGACGACGTCGCCGTCGTCGAGTGGACCTTCAGCGGGACCCACACCGGCGACCTGCCCGGGGTCCCGGCGCAGGGCGAGGAGATCGCCCTCGACGGCGTCAGCGTCTGCGCTATGGAGGGCGAGCTGATCCGCGAGGAGC
>JAXIPH010000326.1:0-6616 GCA_045403035.1 Thermoleophilia bacterium
GACGGGGGGAGGGGGATGGGCGTGACCGCCATCCCGGCGCAGATCCCCATGGCGAGGAGGTACTCCACTCGCCTACGGTAGTCGGATCCCGCACCCCGCATCGGCACCGCGGTTCGAGCGAGGCATGCTCGCCGGCCTCGACGAGCCCGTCACCCGGTACCTGGCCCACGCCATCGCCGAGGGGACGCCGCTGGCGCCCGCCGTGAGGTTGCGGATGACCGGGCGCATCAGGGTGCGGTCGTGGCTGCCCTTCACCGCGGACCAGGAGTCCGATGGCCGGTCGTTCATCGAGGCCGAGATCACCGAGCTCGCGCAGGTGGGCGCCGGCTAGCGCCGCCCGCGCCCGAAGTGCTGCCCCTCGGGCGCGGCGGCGCGCACGCGGGCCATCCCCTCGGCCTCGGCGAGCGCCCCGGCGGGCTCCTCGACCGGCGGCTCGATGCGCTCGAGACGGCTCACCACCACGTTCATGGCGCGCTCCAGCCGCTCCAGGCGCCCCCACATCAGCACCAGGGGCTCGGCCCGCGCCACGGCCCGGTGGCGCTCGTAGACCTCCGGCCGCACGATCCCGTTGGTCATGCCGGTCTCGTCCTCCAGCAGCAGGAAGACGATGCCCCCGGCCGTGGCCGGCCGCTGGCGGGCCACCACCAGCCCGGCCACGCACACCGGTGTGCCGTGCGCCGTGTCGCGCAGCTGGGCGGCGGTGAGCACGCCGGACGGCAGCCCGGGGCGCACCAGCGCCACCAGGTGCCAGCCGGTGGAGAGGCCGGTGGTCTCGTAGTCGGTGAGGGTCCGCTCGAAGCGCCCGAGCTCGGGGAGCGGGGGAGCCGGGCCCGTGGGGATCGGCAGGGCCATCTGCACCCCGGCGGCCCCCGCACGCGGCCGCGCCAGGACGCCGAGCTCCCAGAGCATGGCCCTCCGAGGAGTCGGCGGATCCAGTTCGTCGCACGCCCCCGCCCGCACGAGCTGGGCGAGCTGCTCGCGGCGCAGGTCGGCACGCGCCGCCAGGTCGGCCATGTCGCGGAAGGGCCCGTCGGCCGCGCGCTCGGCCGCCAGGCGCTCGGCGGCCTCCCGGCGCACCTCGCGCACGTAGCCGAGGCCGATCCGCACGGCGCCGTCCTCCACGGTGCAGATCGCCTCCGAGCGCCGGATGCAGGGGGGCAGCACGCGCACTCCGCGCCGCTGGGCGTCGCGCACCAGGGTGGCGGGGGGGTAGAAGCCCATCGGCTGAGCGTTCAGGAGCGCCGCCAGGAACTCCGCCGGATAGCGCCGCCGCAGCCACGCGCTCTGGTAGGCCAGCACGGCGAAGGCCGCCGAGTGCGCCTTGGGGAAGCCGAAGTTCGAGAAGCCGATGAGCTTCTTGAACACCGTCGTGATGGTCTCGTCGTCCACCCCGCGCGCCCGGGCCCCGTCGCGGAACTCGCGCCACAGGCCGAGCATCGCCTCACGGCTGCGCTTGCGGCTCATGGCGCGCCGCAGGGCCTCGGCCTGCCCGGGGCTGAAGCCGGCCAGCGCCATCGCCACCTCGAGCACCTGCTCCTGGAAGACCACCACGCCGAGGGTCTCGCGCAGGCAATCGGCCAGCAGCGGGTGGTCGTAGGGGGGCTCGAAGCCGGGATCGGCGCGGCGCAGGCGCCGGTGCTTCACGTAGGGGTGCACCGCCCCGCCGCTGACCGGGCCGGGGCGGATGAGGGCCACCTGGATCGTGAGGTCGTCGAGGCTCTCGGGCCGGGTCTGCAGCAGGCTCTGCATCTGGGCCCGGCTCTCGATCTGGAACACCCCGACCGTGTCGGCGTCCTGGATCTCGGCATAGACGTCCGGGTCGGAGAACCCGATGCGCGACAGGTCGACGCTCTCACGCCGGCTGCGGGCGATGAGGTCGACGCACTCCTCCACCGCCGAGAGCATGCCCAGGCCGAGCAGGTCGATCTTCACGAAGCCGGCGTCGGCGCAGGAGTCCTTATCCCACTGACAGATCTGTCGGCGCGGGAACGCGGCGGGAACCACGGGCACCAGCTCCACCAGCGGGCGGGCGCTGACGACCATGCCACCGGAGTGTTGTGACAGGTGTCGGGGTAGGCCGGCGGCCTCGCGGGCCAGGAACGCCAGCGCCCGCCAGCGCGGTGAGGCGAGCTTGGCCGCCCCGTCCGGGAGGCGTCCCAGCTCCTCCTCCACGGCGCGGGCCGAGGACCACGTGTCGGCGAGCCGCACCAGGCGCTCCAGGTCGGCCTCGGGCAGCGCCAGGGCGCCGCCCAGCTCGCGGATGGCCATGCGGATGCGAAAGGTGGGAAAGGCGGCGACCAGGGCGGCGTGCTCGGCGCCGTAGCGGGCGATCACGGCCTCGATGAGCGCCTCGCGCACGTCGCGCGGGAAGTCGAGGTCGATGTCGGGCACCGAGGCCATGTCGCGGTTGAGGAACCGTCCCAGGAAGAGCCCGCTGTCGACCGGGTCGATGTGGGAGAGGCCGGTGAGATAGCAGACGATCGAGCCCACCGAGGACCCGCGCCCCCGCCCGGGCGGCAGCCACCGGCGGGCCGAGCCGGAGGGGCGCACGCGCAGCGCCACCTCGCGGGCCAGCTCCAGGATGTCGCGGTGCAGCAGGAAGAAGCCGGCCAGGTCGTGGTGGGCGATGAGGGCCAGCTCCTCGTCCAGCCGCACCCGCGCGGCCGCCCGCTTGCCGGCGTTGGGGTAGCGCGCGCCGAGTTGGTGGGCGCAGACGCGCGCCAGGGCGGCCTGGGCGGTCTCGCCGGGGTGCGATCCGGCGAAGTCGGGGAAGCGGTAGCCCAGGTCCCGGGTGAGGTCGAACCGCAGCCGGTCGGCCAGGCGCACGGTCTCGGCCACCGCCTCCGGGTGGTCGGCGAACAGGGCCGCCATCTCGGCGGGGGGTCGCAGCACCGCGCAGCGGTTGCCGCGCCGCTCGGCCTCCGAGCCGTCGAGGGTCAGGCGGTGGCGGATCGCCACGAAGGCGTCCTGCACCAGGGCGCGCTCGGGGGAGTGCGCGTGGGGATCGCCCGTCGCCACGCAGGGCACGCCGGCGCACTCGGCCAGTCGCGCGAGGTCCCGCGCCAGGCGGCGGTCCCCTCGCGAGCGGGGGTGCTGGATCTCCACGAAGACGTTCCCCGCCCCGAGATCGCGCACCAGGTCGCGCACCGCCTCCTCGGCCTCCCGGCGCTGCCCGCTCGCCACCAGGCTCGGCACCAGCCCCTCGCGCGCGCAGCCGGTGAGGCACACCAGCCCCTCGGCGTGGGCCGCCAGGGCGGAGCGCTCGAGGGCCGGGGGGAGCGGGCGCCGGTCGGGCGGCGGGCGGGTGTCCGCGTGGGCCAGGGTGAGGAGCCGGCAGAGGTTGGCGTACCCGCGCGCGTCCTCGGCCAGCAGCGTCAGGTGGGCGCCCCCGCGCAGGGTGACCTCGGCCCCGGTAATGGGCCGCACCCCGGCGGCCCGGGCGGCGTGGGCGAACTCGAGCGATCCGCACAGCCCGTCGTGGTCCGTGAGCGCCAGGGCCGTGTATCCCAGCTCGGCTGCCCGGGCGACCATCTCATCGGGGGCCGAGGCGCCGTCCAGGAAGCTGAAGGCCGAGTGGGCGTGCAGCTCGGCGTAGGGAGGGGTTGTCATGCGAACACATGTTCGTACTCGGCGGGCGGGGGCACAAGTGACTGGGGGCTCGGCCGTCTACCCTTGGCGCCCGGATGAGCTACGACCTCCTGGTCTTCATGTCATCGGAGCCGGACATCAAGGCGCTGCCGGCGGAGACCACGCGCGTGGAGGTCGAGCGGCCCGAGCGGGTGGAGCTCGACGACGTCCCCGAGGTGGCCCTCGCGGCGATGCTCGCGCCCACCTGGCAGGTCGCCTTCCTCGCCCGCCACACCAAGGCCGCAATGGCCGAGGCCCGCCGTATGGCCCGCGCGCTCGCCGAGGCGTGCCGTATGGCCCGCGCGCTCGCCGCGGCGTGCGCGACGCCGGCGCGCGCGTCCTTCCCGAGGCCGGGCCGACCCGTTGGGAACGTACGAGCCGCTTCAGGGCCGGGGGGAGGGCTTCTGCGCCCTGTGGGACGGCGACGACAGCGTTCTTTGGAAAGGGCGCCGCCCGGTGTTCGACGGCAGCATCTCGCTCCATCAGTAGAGACTCGGTGGGGTGACAAGCGCCCACCGCGGCTGGTCCACTCTCGAGCCACCTCACGCTCGTTGCGGGCAGCACCGTCCTCCACTCCGAGGACTCGCGGCGAGGAATCGAAACCGCTCTCGCGGAGATCTCCCGCTCGTTGGGCGCGTTCTTCGGCGCAGCGCATCTCGAGCGCGAATGATCCTCCGGCGCGGCCGCCTGTGGGCCGACCGGACGACCGAGGGCAACACCGTCGCCGCGTGCTCGTGGCTTGGGCTGCCGAACTTCCCCTGCTGGCTATGGCTGCGGCCCGAGTACCGCGTGCTTGTGGAGGGCGCGGGGCTGACCAACGGCGCGTACCTCGAACCGATGGGCGACGGTGCTCTGCTCCGCTGCTCAGAGACGCCGGCCAAACGACCCGCCCCGACCGAGATCGGGATCGACCCACACCTCGTCCGGCCGGGCCACCAGTTCGACGCGCCAGCGGCCGCATGCCTGCCGGAGACCGCCTGGCTCGACTGAGGGTGCGCGGCCACTTGGCCGACACCCCCGCGGCCACTTGGCCGACACCCCCGCGGCCACTTGGCCGACACCCCCGCGGCCACTTGGCCGACACCCAGCGGACGGCCGATCACCGAGGGGCGGGTCGAGCCACTCGGTGGGCTCGGTGGAGGAGCTCTCCTTGGCGGGGCTGCGCCCGCGCCACGTGACCGGCGCGACCCGGCGTACGATCGTCGCGGTCACTCCGAGGAGGCCCGATGTCCGCGAGGACCCCCCGTGAGACCGCCCTGGCGTACATGGCGGCCTGGAACGAGATGGACGCCGCGGCGTGCGCCGCCTGCTTCGCCGAGGACGGCGTCCGGGAGGGGCGGATCCTGGCGCGCGCGACCGCGGGCGGCGCGCGCTTTCCCCGCTTCGTCGGTCGCCAGGCGATCCGGGAGCGGATCGCCGGCTTCATGGTCGCGGTGCCGGACCTGGCGGTCGAGGTGCTGCGGGTGGGGGAGGGACCCGAGGACACGGCCTGGCTCGAGTGGCGCCTCACCGGCACCCACCGGGCGGACTGGGGCGTATGGATCGCCCGCGGGGAGCGGGTGGACGTCCCCGCGGTCTCCGTCTACCGCGTGCGCGACGGGCTCATCGCCGAGGAGGCGGAGTACATCGACCCGGCCGTGATGATGACCCCGCCGGAGTAGCCATCCGGGGC
This sequence comes from Thermoleophilia bacterium, assembly GCA_045403035.1. Lineage (GTDB taxonomy): Bacteria > Actinomycetota > Thermoleophilia > Miltoncostaeales > Miltoncostaeaceae > CAVXDY01. The sequence goes on from JAXIPH010000326.1 coordinate 5,300, forward strand.
GCTTTCGGGTTCTCACGCAGGCCCCACCCGCCCGGAGGGCTTCTCCAGAGCTGCTCGACCGCGCCGGCGCGTGCTGGCAGGATCGGGCGCCGTGACCGGCGACCTCAGCCCCCGCGAGCGGCGCCTCCGACGCGCCCTGATCGGCGTCTCGATGCTCGCCGCGCTGGCGCTGCTGGTGGTGGGCGGTGTCGTTCTCTACTGGCGGCTCTACCTGCTCGGGCCCTCGGGAGACCCCTTCACCCGTGGTCCCTATCTGCTGCGCGTCACCGGCACCGAGGCCGAGCTGCGCTGGCGGACGGCGGGGGACCGGCCGGTGGAGCTCACCGCGCTCGACGAGGCCGGTCGTGCCGTCTCGGCGCGCGGCGGGCGCCTCACCGGCCTGCGCCCCGGCGAGCGGTATGCCTGGACCGCGTCGGTGGACGGGCTCGCCGGCGCCGCCGGCGCCTTCGTCACGCCCTCGGACGACCCCGCCGTGCCGGTGCGGATGGCGGTGCTGGCCGACTACGGCATCGGCGGCGACGAGCAGTGGGCGGTGGCGCGCACGATCGCCGCCTCCCGGCCCGATCTCGTGGTGACGGCCGGCGACAACAGCTACCTCAGCGCGCCGGACATCCTGCTGGACCGGAACGTCTTCCGGCCGCTCGCGGAGGTGATGCGCAACGCCCCGGTCTACATCGGCCTCGGCGACCACGAGGCGCTGCCGCCCGGCGACGCCGCGATCCGCGACGCGTTCGACCTGCCGCCGGGCGGACGGCACGTCGTGGAGCACGGGCCGCTCCAGGTGGTGATCCTGGGCGACCAGGCGGACGAGGCGGGCCTGCGGTTCGCCCGCGAGACCCTCGCGCGACCGGGCTTCCGGCACCGCTTCGTGGTGGTGCACCGGCCGCCGCGCGCGGGACAGCCGCTGGTGCGACTGGCCCAGCGGGCCGGGGTGGACGCGATCCTCTCCGGCCACCTGCACCGCTACGAGCGGCGCTCGCTGGACGGCGTCCGGGCGTTCACGGTGGGGACGGGCGGCGGGCGGATCGGCGCGGACGAGTTCACCCGTGCCACTCCGGAGGCGGCCGTGTCCCTCACAGACTTCGGCCACCTGCGCATCGACGTGCGCCGTCGGTCGGTGAGCTACGCCTTCGTAGACGCGACCGGGCGCGTCCGCGACCGCTCGGGATCGCCGTGATCCTTCGGGGGATGCTCTTCGCGATCGGCCTGGTGGCGCTCGCCGGCTCGATCGCGCTCGATCGCCCGGAGCTGTTCGCCATCACGCTCCCCTGCGCCCTCGTGGCCATCGTCGCCGGCGCCGGCGCCGTGGCCGCCGAC
>JAXIPH010000294.1:0-3994 GCA_045403035.1 Thermoleophilia bacterium
CCGAGGAGGCCTTCCGGGAGCTGCGCAGCCGCATCGAGGCGGAGGGTGCGGCCGACGGCGACGTCCGCGACATGAGGAGCCTGTGGATCATGGGCTACTTCGACCCGGACGGAGCCGCGCACGAGGTGATCCTGCAGCGGCCGGGATTCGCGGACTCCGCGATGCTCGAACGTGCGGTGTGGACCACGGTGACCCTGGGCTAGTCGGGTGGCCGCGGCACGCCAGCGCGTCGCCCTGGTGACGGGCAGCTCGCGCGGGCTGGGCAGCGCGATCGTCCGGCGCCTCGCACGAGACGGCCTGGCCGTCGCCGTCAACGACCTCCACGGGGGCTCCGGGGCGCTCGACCTCGTGCGGGCGATTCGGGACGAGGGCGGCGCGGCCGATGCGTTCCCCGCCGATGTGACCGACGAGCGGCAGGCCGCCGACCTCGTGGCCGCGGTGATCGAGGGCCTCGGTTCCCTGGACGTGCTCGTGCTGAACGCCACCGGCCCGCAGCCGGAGGCGCCCCTGGCCGAGGTGGCCTGGGAGGACCACCTCGCCCAGCTCGAGTTCTTCGTCAAGAGCCCGGTGCTGCTCGGCCGCGCCGCCCTGCCCGGGATGCGGGAGGCAGGCTGGGGGCGCATCATTCATATCGACTCCGAGGTCGTCGACCTTCCGCCTCCGGGCAGGTCCGCCTACGTCGCCGCCAAGAGCGCCCAGATCGGCCTCGCCCGCAGCTGGGCGCGCGAGATGGCGCCCCTCGGCATCACCGTCAACACGGTCGCTCCCGGGTTCGTCCCGGTCGAGCGCCACGCGGACGTCCCGGACGAGGTCAGAAGCGCCTACCTCGCCTCCGTGCCGGCCGGGCGCATGGGAACTCGCGAGGACATCGCCCACGCGGTGAGCTTCTTCGCCTCCGAGGCGGCCGGTTTCGTGACCGGCCAGCGTCTCGTGGTCGACGGCGGTCGCGGGCTCGGCGGCTGATCGCGAGGGCGACCGGCGAGATGGTCCCGAGGTCGATGGCGACCGAGGATCTGATCGACGCCTTCTTCCACGACGTCCCGCCCGACGTCACGGCCCAGGCGATGGCGACGGGTGCGCCGGCCCAGTCGAGACACCCTTCACACGGCCGTGGCCCCTGCGTCGGGCGACAGGAGTCGCTCGCCCCTCGCGGGGCGCGGCGCGGTCAGAGCGCCTTACCCGGGTTCAGGATCCCCTCGGGATCGAAGACCCGCTTGATGCCCGCCCCCAACGTGCGCGCCCGCGTCCCGATCTCCTGCTCGAGCCCCGCGAGCTTGAGCGCGCCGACGCCATGCTCTCCGGTGATGGTGCCGCCCAGATCGATCGCCGCCTCGAAGATCGCCCCGGCGGCGTCGAGCGCTCGGGCCCGTTCGTCGGGGGAGGCCCGGTCGAAGACGATCGTCGGATGCATGTTGCCGTCGCCGGCGTGGCCGAAGGTGGCGATCGTGAGGCCCGTGTCGCCGGCGATCTCCTCGATGCGGGACAGCAGCCCCGGGATGTGCCCGAGCGGAACTCCGACGTCCTCGAGCAACGTGCCGCCGCGCCGTTCGAGCGCCGGGAAGCAGAGGCGGCGGACCTCCATCAGCATCCCGCTCTCGACCTCGTCGTCCGCCGCGACGACCAGAGTCGCACCGGCCCTCTCGCAGCAGGTGGATGCGAGGGCGATCTCGTCGTGGCGGGCGGCGCCCGGGAGGTCGGACTGAAAGAGAAGGAGAGCCGCGGAGTCGAGGTCCAGGTCGAGCCGCCGCCAGTCCTCGACGGCCGCCATGGTGGTGCGGTCGATCAGCTCGAGCAGCGCGGGCGCGATCCGCGCCTCGGCCATCGCCACCACGGCCTCGCCGGCGGCGACGAGCGAGGGGAAGTACGCCGCCCCGGTGAGCGGCTCAGGCGGGGTCGGCCGAAGGCGGAGGGTGGCCTCGGTGACCACCGCGAGCGTCCCCTCCGAGCCGACCAGCAGCGAGAGCAGGTCGAGGCCGGCGACGCGCTTGAGCGTGCCGCCCCCGACCGTCAGGAGCTCGCCGTCGGCCAGGACCGCGGTGACCCCGAGGACGCTCTCCCGGGTCACGCCGTACTTCACGCAGCAGAGGCCGCCCGCGTTGGTGGCGATGTTGCCGCCGATCGTCGAGAAGTCGCGACTGGCGGGGTCGGGTGCGTACCAGAGCCCGTTGCGCGCGGCCTCGCGCGCGAGGTCTCCGTTCAGCACCCCGGCCTCGGCGCGCGCGATCATGCTCGCGGTGTCCACCTCGATGATCCGTTGCATCGCCTCGGTGGACAGGACGATGCATCCGTCGATCGCCGCCGCCCCGCCGGAGAGGCCGCTCCCGGCCCCGCGTGGCACCACCGCCACCCCGTGGGCGCTCGCGACCCGCATGACCTGCTGGACCTCGGCGGTGCTGCGCGGCCGCACCACCGCGCGCGGCCGACCGCCCTCGACCAGCTCGGCCTGGTCGCTGCGAAAACGTTCGACGACCTCGGGATCGACGAGCACCCGCCCCGCGGGAAGGGTGCTCGTCAGATCCTGCAGCGCCCCGTCGAGCAGCGCCGGGTCAGCGAGCGACAAGCTCGGGAGACTCGACCGGCGCGTGCTGCCGCAGCAGCCGGAGGAACTCCCGCATCCACTCCGGATGGTCCGGCCAGGCCCGGCCGGACACGAGGTTGCCGTCGACGACCCCGCCGCCGTCCACGTACTCGGCGCCTGCCGCGAGGACATCGAGCTCGAGGGCCGGGTACGCGGCGGTGCGCCGCCCGCCGAGCACACCCGCCGCCGCGACCGCGAGCGGGCCGTGGCAGAGGTGGGCGACCGGGCGGTTGTCGCTGAAGAACGCCTTGATGATCCGCTGGGCGTCGGCGTCGTTCCGGATGTACTCCGGGGCCCTTCCGCCCGGGATCACCAGGGCGACGTAGTCGGACGGATCCACGTCCGCGAACGCGACGTCCGCGTCCCACGTGTAGCCGAGCTTCTCGGTGTACGTGTCGAAGCCGTCGACGAAGTCGTGAACCACGAACTGGAGCTTCTTCTTGGAGGGAGCGGCGATGTGGACCTCGTACCCCTCCTCCAGAAGCCGCTGGTACGGGTACATCACCTCCAGCGATTCGGCGGCGTCGCCGGTCAGGATCAGCACTTTGGGCATCGGGCCTCCTCGGGATCACGCAGTGATCGACCCTAGCCCTTGGTCTGACCATCCGTCAATGAGACAATGAGCACATGAGCATCTTCGGAGAGGTGAGCCGCAGCCCGCTCTACGTCCAGGTGGCGGTGAGCATCCGCGAGGCGATCATCGCCGGGGATCTCGGACCGGGGGACGTGCTCCCCACCGAGCGTGAGCTGTCGGAGTCGTTCGGCGTCAGCCGCGCCTCGGTGCGCGAGGCGCTGCGCGCCCTCCAGGCCCAGGGCCTGGTCTCCGTCGGGGGCGCGCCGGCACGAACGGCCGTGGCCGAGGGGGCGGGGGGCCACGCGCGTGACGCGCTCATCACCCTCCTGCGCCTGAACGGCGTGGGGGTCGGCGACCTGATGGAGTTCCGCTCCGTCCTCGAGGCCGCGGCGGTCGCCGAGGCGGCGCACCGGCGCGACCCCGAGCGGCTGGCCGAGGCCCACCGCGCGCTCGAGGACATGCGCCAGCCGGGGATCGGGGCCGAAGAGTTCGACGAGGCCGACGTCCGCTTCCACGTCGCCCTTGTGCGGGCGTCGGGCAACGAGGCCATGCACCTGGTGATGCAGGCCCTTCGCGGGGCGGTCGCCCGGCACCTACGCGATTACCTGAGCAGCCGGACCGACTTGCGGGCGACACTCGCCCGCCTCGTGGATGAGCACGCCGCCATCCTCGCGGCGGTCGAGCGGGGGCACTCCTCTCGAGCCGCCGCGCTCGTGGGGGCCCACATCCGGGCCTTCTACCGGGAGCCGGTCCCGGGAGCCGCGTCTCGCACCGATCCGTCTCGCTAACGCTCGCAGGCCGCCTGGTGAACAATCTCAACGATGCCCTGGCCTGGGGGCTCG
>JAXIPH010000119.1:0-16508 GCA_045403035.1 Thermoleophilia bacterium
ACCACCGACTCGGACTTCGACCGCGAGAAGCTCCAGGAGCGGCTGGCGAAGCTGGCCGGCGGCGTCGCCGTGGTGAAGGTCGGCGCGGCCACCGAGACCGAGATGAAGGAGCGCAAGCACCGGGTCGAGGACGCCCTGCAGGCGACGAGGGCGGCCCTCGAGGAGGGCATCGTCCCCGGCGGGGGCGTGGTGCTGATCAACTCGATCAAGGTCCTGGACGGCCTCAAGCTGACCGGCGACGAGGCCACCGGAGCCGCGATCGTGCGCCGCGCGCTCGAGGAGCCGCTTCGCCAGCTGGCCGAGAACGCGGGCCTGGAGGGCAGCGTGGTGATCGCCGAGGTCAAGGGCAAGAAGCCCGGCATCGGCCTCAACGTCGACACCGGCGAGTACGTGGACCTGGTCCAGGACGGCATCATCGACCCGGCCATGGTCACCCGCTCGGCGCTTCAGAACGCCGCCTCGATCGCCAAGAACATCATCACCACCGAGTGCGTCGTGGCCGACAAGCCCGAGGAGGGCGGCGGCGGCGGGATGCCCGACATGGGCGGAATGGGGATGTAGCCGGGTCGTCATCGACCGGTGGTTTTCGCGACGGGGCCCGCACGGGCCCCGTCGTCGTCGACCCGTAGGATCGCCCCGCGTGCCGGGATCCCTCGATCACAGGCGCCGCGCCCTCGTCTTCTGGACCGCCACCGGCCTGATCGCGGTGGACACGGTCCTGTTCACCATGGTCGTCCCGGCGCTGCCGGAGTTCGCCGACCGCTACGGCTTCTCGACGACGGTGGCCGCGCTCATCTTCGCGGCCTTCCCGGTGGGGCAGCTCGTGACGGCCCTCGGGGCCGTCGGCTTCGTGGAGCGCGCCGGGCGGCGGCCGGCCATGATCCTGGCCGCCGTCCTCCTGGCGGCCGCCACCCTGGCCTTCGCCCTGTCCGTGGGCGTCGTCACGCTGGCGCTCGCCCGCCTGGTGCAGGGTCTCGCCGCGGGCCTGGTGTGGACCGCCGGCCTGGCGGCGATCTCCGACATCACCCCGGTCGACCAGCTGGGCCTCCGGATGGGCCTGGCCGAGACGGCCGGCGGGGGCGTCGGCCTGATCGGCCCGCTCGTGGGCGGGGCGCTGATCGACGCCGTGGGCACCGACGCCACCTTCGCCCTGGCCGCGATCCTGCCGGCGATCGCCGTGCTCCCGGCGCTGGCGATGCCCGAGACGCGACGGGCGTCGGGCGACCTGCCGCGCCTGATACCGGCGCTGCGGCGGCTGGCCGTGGTGCCGAAGGCGCGCGTCGCCTTCTGGTCGCTCGCCTCGGTGGCCGCGGTGCTGGCGCTGGTGGAGCCGCTGCTGCCGCTCGACCTGGCCGACCGGCTCGAGCTGTCGTCGCTGGGCATCGGGCTGGTGTTCTCCGCCGGCCTCCTCGCGTACTTCGCGCTGGTGCCCCTGGCCGGGTGGGTGTCCGACCGGCGCGGCCGTCGCGCGCCGCTCCTGGCGGGCGGCCTTCTCATGGCGGCCGGCCTTCCGCTGATGGCCGTGGGACCGCCGGTCGTGGTGGCGCTCGCGTTCGCGGCCGTGGGGGCCGGGATGGCGTGCATGGGCGCGCCGAGTGGGCCGCTCCTCGTCGAGGCGGTCGACGAGGCCGGGATGACCGGGCGCTACGGCCTCAGCTCGGCGGTGATGACGGTGGTCTTCGCGCTGGGCTACGCCGTCGGCCCGCTGGTGGGCGCCGGCACCAGCGCCGTCCTGCCGTTCACCGCTACCATGGCCATCGCGGCGGTGGGGGTCGCCCTCGTCGCGCTCTGGGTCGCGCGGGCCCTCCCGGCGGAACATGCGCGGGCCACGGGTTTGGCCCGCGGGCCAAGGGGGGCGGATGGGGGCCCCTGTTAGCGTCCCACTCCGAGGCGACGAGGAAGGGGGTTCGCCGTGCCGCTCTTCACGGACTACGCCGTCGACGGGTTCTTCGACGAGATGTTCGAGGCCCCGGATCACCCGAGGGAGGAGTACCGGAGCCTCTACTCGGGCCTCAGCACGCTGCGCCCGTCGGCGTTCGCCGCCCGCAGCGCCCTGGTGGACCAGGCCTACCTCAGCCAGGGGATCACGTTCGACCACGGGGGGCGTGAGCAGCCGTTCCCCTTCGACCTGCTCCCGCGGCTGATCCCCCCGGGCGAGTGGGAGCACCTGGAGGCCGGGCTCGCCCAGCGGGTCCGGGCCCTCGACCTCTTCGTGGGCGACATCTACGGGGAGCGCCGGTCGATCGCGGACGGCGTCGTGCCCAACGGGCTCGCGTCGACCTGCGAGGGCTACGTCCGGGCGATGGCCGGGGTGCGGCCGCCGCTCGGGCGCTACGTGCACGTGTCCGGCATCGACCTCGTCCGCGACGACGACGGCACCTGGCGGGTGCTGGAGGACAACCTGCGCTGCCCCTCGGGGTTGTCGTACGTCATCCAGAACCGGGCGTTCATGCGCCGCGCCTTCCCGGAGGCCTTCGGCGACCACCACGTGGAGCCGGTCGGCCACGCGCCCTTCCTGCTGCTGTCGGCGCTGATGGCCGCGGCCCCCGAGGGCCGCGAGTCGCCGCGCGTGGTGGTCCTCACCCCCGGGCCGGCCAACGCCGCGTACTACGAGCACGCCTTCCTGGCCCAGCAGATGGGCGTGGCGCTCGTGGAGGGCCGCGACCTGACCGTGCGCGACCGGCGCGTCTTCCTGCGCACCACCGCGGGCCGCGAGCGGGTGGACGTCATCTACCGGCGCATCGACGACGGCTTCATCGACCCGGCGGCCCTGCGCTCCGACTCGCTGCTCGGCGTGCCCGGCCTGATGCAGGTCGTGCGGGAGGGCCGGGTCGCGGTGTGCAACGCGGTCGGGACCGGCGTTGCCGACGACAAGGCGATCTACGCGTACGTGCACGACATCATCCGGTACTTCCTCGGGGAGGAGCCGTTGCTGGAGCAGGTGCGCACCTACCTGCTCGGGCGCAGAGAGGACCGCGAGCACGTGCTCGCAAACCTCGACACCCTGGTGGTGAAGGCGGTCGACGGAGCGGGCGGCTACGGCATGCTCATCGGGCCCCACGCCACCCCGGGCGAGCGCGAGAAGTTCGCCAAGCGCGTGCGCGACAACCCGCGCGGCTACATCGCCCAGGAGACGATCAGGCTCTCGCGGGCGCCGGTGCTTGTGGGCGACCGCTTCCGCGCCCGGCACGTGGACCTGCGCCCGTTCGTGGTCTACGGCGACCGTCCCGTGGTCGTGCCCGGCGGCCTCACGCGGGTGGCCCTGCGCGACGGCTCGCTGGTGGTCAACTCCTCCCAGGGCGGCGGCAGCAAGGACACCTGGGTCCTGAGCGACGGATGATGCTGGCACGCGTCGCCCAGACGCTCTACTGGACCGCCCGCGACCTGGAGCGGGCTGAGGGCTTCGCGCGCCTGCTCGAGGTGAGCCAGGCCGCGGCGCTCGAGGGCAACGCCTCCAACGGGGCGGGCGGCCGCCTGGTGTGGGAGCCGCTCGTGAGCATCGCCGGCGACCTCGAGGGCTTCCTGGACACGCACCGCCGCGCCGACGAGCGCAGCGTGCCCTGGTTCCTCACCTTCGGCCGCGACAACCCGGACAGCATCATCGCGTGCCTCAACCGCGCGCGCGAGAACGCCCGCAGCGTGCGCGACCGCCTGCCGACCGACGTGTGGGAGGGCATCAACGACGCCTGGCTGGAGCTGGCCGAGTGGCCCCCCGAGCGGGTCGGCCGCGACGGCGTGTACCCCTTCTGCCGCGCCGTGCGGCGCTCGGGCCACCTCATCCTGGGGCTCGTCGAGCAGTCGATGCGCCGCGACGAGGGCTGGCAGTTCATGCGCCTGGGCCGCTTCCTGGAGCGCGCCGAGCGCTCGGCGCGCCTGGTTCGCGCGCGGCACCTGGCGACCCTCGAGGGCTCCGTGACCGACGCGCTCGACCTGCACGGCTGGCGCGCGCTGCTGGGCGACGCGTCGGCCCACGAGGCCTATCTGCAGGTGGATGCCGCCGCCCTCTCACCCGAGTCGATCAGCCGGTTCCTCATGCTCGATCCGCGCTTTCCGCGGTCGGTGGCCTTCTGCCTGTCCGAGGTCGAGTCGGCGATCGAGGATCTCGTGGCGGTCGACGCGATGGCGCCCGACCCGGCGCCCCTGCTCCTCGCCCGCACCGCCCGCGACATGACCGAGTCGGCCGCGCGCAGGCCGTGGGGCGGCCCGGAGGTGGGGGACCTGCTGGACCGGCTGCTCGCCCGCTGCGAGTCGATCGACACGGCGCTGGCCGAGTCGTGCTTCATCCCCTCATACGAACGCGCTCCCGTGGGACAGCGTGCCCAGGCTTCACGCCAAGCACAAAACTGAGATCCGCTACGCCGGAGTCGTCGGCGAGAGCGTCAACGAGATTCGCCTGAGCCCGTCGGACAACGGACGACAGAGGGTGGAGTGGGCGCACGTGCGCATCGAGCCCGGTGCGGAGCTCTTCGGGCACCGCGATGTGTACGGCAACGACGTGCGGTGGTTCCAGCTCGTGGGCCCGCACGAGTCGCTGGTGGTGGAGTCGGAGGCGGTCGTGGTCACGCGCCCCTCCCCCGCGCTGCCCACGTCCGTCTGGGGGATCGGCTTCGCCGCCGTCGCCGACCCCGGGTACCTCGACACGATGGCCGAGTTCCTGGCCGGCTCACCCCACGTGCGGTGGACGCGGCCCATCGGGGAGTTCGCGGACGCCCTCGGCCTCGATCACGAGGAGGGCGTGCTCGCCTGGGCGCGCGCCCTCGAGGGCGCCATCAACTCCAGCATCGCCTACGAGCGCGGAGCGACCCAGGTGGACACCCCCCTCGAGGAGGTGGTCTCGGTGGGGCGCGGCGTGTGCCAGGACATGGCGCACCTGATGATCGCGATCTGCCGGCGCCACGGCGTGGCCTCACGCTACGTGAGCGGCTGGCTCTACCAGCCCGGCAGCGAGGGCCCGGGCGAGAGCCACGCGTGGGTGGAGGCCGCCGTGCCCGGCCTGGGCTGGGTCGAGCTCGATCCCACCCACCCCGCTCCGCAGCACGAGCGCTACGTGCGCCTGGCCACCGGGCGCGACTACAGCGACGTGCCCCCGCTGAAGGGCAGCTACCTCGGGCCGGCCACGGAGGAGATGTCCGTGACCGTCGAGGTCAAGGAACTCCCCTCCTAGGCGCGACCCCGCGATACGGTGGGCCGCCGCTCCCGGTCCCCTCGTTCTGGAACGGCGGCCCGACGTCCTCGGGTTCTCCGGTCTCCGCGCGCCTCGCCCTGACGGGCGATCTCGGCGCGGGCCCGCCGGATCGTTGTGTGGGTGGTTTCGGGCGAACCCCCCGCGCGCTGTCAGCCGGTGAATCCGCCCTGTCTCGCTGCATCCAAAGGCGTCACCTCCCCGCGGCCCGCTCGCCCGTGCCGGCGAGTGCTGCGCCGCGCTGCTTGGGTCGTCCCCCCGTCGCCCCGCGAGGGCCCACGCGCTCCTCAGGGTCGACCGGGGCCAGGGAACCGGATCGGTGGTCCCGGCGCCCGTGCCGGCTCGTCGGGCGAGCCCGCTCTCGGCACATGCGTGCCCCCGCTCGGATGCCCGGCCGCGTGAGGCCGGCTCTCGAGTCAGTGGGTGCGGTGCTCACCTTCGGCTGGTGGCGCTGCATGCGGTCCACGATCCGGTCCGACGCTGCAGATCGGGATTCCGGCTACCGGTCCCGTTCGAAGCCCGGTGACCTCTCCCGTGCAATGACTTTTGCACTCGCCCCCACGACGGTCAAGACCCCGGACGGGGGATGACGGCGACGCGGATCAGTGGCTGTGGATCACCTGGTCGATGATGCCGTATTCCTTCGCCTGATCGCTGTTCATGAAGAAGTCGCGGTCGGTGTCGTTGGTGATCCGCTCGAAGGGCTGGCCCGTGTGCTTGGCGAGGATCTCGTCCAGGCGGCGCCGCGTGTCGAGCGCCTCGCGCGCCTGGATCTCGATGTCGGTCGCCTGGCCGCTGAAGCCCCCGGTGAGCTGGTGGATCAGGATCCTGGCGTTGGGAAGGGCCATCCGCTTGCCGGGTGCGCCGCCCGCGAGGAGGGTGGCGCCCATGCTCATGGCCACGCCGCAGCAGATCGTCGCGACGTCGGGCTTGATGAACTGCATCGTGTCGTAGATCGCCAGGCCGGCGTAGACCGAGCCGCCGGGCGAGTTCACGTACAGCGAGATGTCCTTGTCGGGGTCCTCGCTCTCCAGGTGCAGGAGCTGGGCGACGATCAGGTTGGCGATCTGGTCGTCCACCGGGGTACCGAGGAAGACGATCCGCTCGTTGAGCAGGCGCGAGTAGATGTCGAAGGAGCGCTCGCCTCGCGAGGTCTGCTCGACGACCATCGGGATCAGGGGGCTCATCGCGAGGACCCTACGCCTCCAGCCGCGTGATGCGCCCCACGTCATCCAGGGTGAGACGGTGCTCCTGGTCGTCCACGCTCTCCGCCGCCCGGTCGCGCACCCGCACGGTCAGCACCACCGCCGGCGGCTCGAGCCGCGCGCGCCGGAACGCCGAGCGACCCGGTGGCGTCACCGCGAGCACCCCGCCGAGATCCGCGTCGGCGCCATGCACCCGCACCTGCGCCCCATCGGCGAACAGCGCGGCGTAGGTCTCGGCCCCGGTGTTCAGGGCGCCCACGTAGGTCTTGCCGAACTGGCGGGCCTGGTCGTAGGTGATCACGCGCCGCCCGCGCTGGTGACGAGCACGAAGACGACGTAGACGAGGGCCAGGATGCCCAGCCCGATGAGCACCAGCCACCGCGACGCGGAGCGCGACTCCGCCGCGGGGCCCGCCGAGCGGGCCGGTGCGGGCCGGCGCGGGGGCGGACGGCGGTGGCGCCCCACCCAGCGCTCGAGCGCCCAGGCCGCGCCGGCGGCCGCGAGGAACGCGATCGTCAGCCCCCCCGGGCCGCGGACGTATTCCCAGGCCGGGAGCAGCAGCGCGAGCACGAGGAAGAAGGTCGGGATCCCGATCATCAGCGACCTGCCGACGATCCACGTGATCCGGTCCAGGTTCTCCCGGAAGCGCGCCTCGTCGGGATCGTCGTAGGGATCGTCGAAGGCGTCGGGGGGCTCCGCCCGCCCCGCCGCCCCGGGCTCCTCGCCCAGGACGAGCTGCCCCTCGATGGGCTTCTCCTCCCCGCCCGGGGGATCAGAAGGCGTAGCGCTCCTCCTTCCAGGGGTCGGCGGTGTTCGAGTAGCCCAGCCGCTCCCAGAAGCCAGGGGCGTCGCGGTCGAGCAGCTCCAGGCTCCGGAGCCACTTCGCGCTCTTCCAGAAGTACAGGCTCGGCACCATCAGGCGCAGCGGCCCGCCGTGCTGGGGCTCCAGCTCCTCGCCGCCGAAGCGGTAGGCGAGCAGGACGTCATCGGCCTTCAGCCGTTCCAGGGGGACGTTCGCCGTGTAGCCCTCCTCGGAGTGCGCGACGACGTGGGTCACGCCCGGCGTCACCCCCAGCCGCTCCAGCAGGGGCCAGAGGGCGACGCCCTCCCACAGCGTGTCGAGCTTGCTCCAGCTCGTGACGCAGTGGATGTCGGTGGTGACGCTCACGGTCGGCAGCGCCCGGAACCCCTCGAGGCTCCAGCGGCCCTCGTTCTCCACCCCGCCCCAGATGCGGAAGTCCCATCCGGGAGGAGCCTCGCGATAGGGGACGGACCCCGCGTGCAGGACCGGGAAGTCGCGCACGAGGTGCTGCCCCGGCGGCAGGCGCCGGCGCTGCTCGTCGCTGATGCCGCGGTTGCGCAGGAATGCCACGACCCCTCCTCGTCGCGCGATCCGGGTCGGATAGTACGCTGGGGGCGTGGCGCGTCACCCCCTCACCGCGCTGCTGTCGCTGGCCCTGCTGGCGGGCTGTGCGGAGTCCGCGCCGGCGTGGCAGGAGTTGCCCGACGCGCCCGACGCGCGCACCGAGGTCGTGGGCGCGGCGCTTGGGGGCCGCGTGGCGGTCGCGGGCGGCCTCACGGCCGACGGTGCGGCGTCGGCGCGCGTGGACCTCTACGACCCACGACGCGAGCGCTGGCTCCGCCTCCCCGACCTGCCCGAGGCCGTGCACCACGCGATGGCCGCGACCCGCCGCGACCGGCTCTACGTGGCCGGCGGCTACCGGCGGGCGTCGGACGCCGACGAGATCTCGCGGCGCGCCTGGGTGCTCTACGACCGCCGCTGGCACGCGCTGCCGCCCCTCCCCGAGGGGCGCGCCGCCGGGGGCGCGGCGATCGTGCGCAACCGGCTCTACGTGATCGGGGGCGTGCGGCCCGGCGGCCTGGCGCGCTCCTCGCTCTACCTCGACCTGCGCACGCTGCGCTGGAGGGCCTTCCGCGGCCTGCCCGTGCCCCGGGAGCACCTGGGCGTCACGTCGCTGCGCGGGCGGGTCTACGCGGTGGGCGGGCGAACCGCCGGCCTGGAGACCAACACGGACCACGCGGACGTCTACGACACGGTGGCCCGCCGCTGGTCGCGGCTGCCCAACGCGCCCACGCGCCGCGGCGGCAACGCGGCCACGGCGGCCGGCGGCAAGGTGGTGGCGATGGGCGGCGAGCAGCTGGAGGGCACGATCCGCGAGGTGGACGCCTACGACCCCGAGTCGGGGCGCTGGCGCAGCCTGCCGCGCAGCCCGAAGCCCCGCCACGGGGTGGGCGTGGTGGGGATCGGCCGCTTGGTCTACCAGGCCCTCGGCGGCCCCAAGCCCGGGCTCACCGTGAGCAAGACGCTGCTCGCGCTCCGGGTTCCGGCCTAGCGAAGGGCGGACAGGAGCAGCGCGAGCGTCGCAGGATCGCGGGCGGCCAGCGCGTGGAAGCGGGTCGTCACGTCGAGCGGCACCCCGAGGCGATCGGAGGGCTCGGGCAGCCCCACCGTCATCCCGGCCTCGTGCGCCACGAGCTGAGCCGCGGCCACGTCCACCGCCCGTCCGGTCGCCAGGCCGGCCATGCCCTCCGCGCGACCGGCCGCGACGTGGCACAGCGACAGGGCCAGCGATCCCAGCGCGCGCAGCCGGCCGACATGGCCGTCGAGCGCGCGGGCGGCCACGCTCACCCGGTCCGGGTGGGCGCCCTCCAGCAGCAGGAGCCCCAGGGGGCCGTCGGCGGGCGCGGGCGGGCCGATCGGACGGCCGTCGAGCCAGGCGCCACGCCCACGCCCGGCCGTGAACTCCTCGCCGGTGCCGTGGTCGCGCACGAGCCCCAGGACCACGTCGCCCATCGTCCGGCCGTGGGCCAGCGCGATCGAGGTCGCGAAGATCGGCAGCCCGCGAATCGCGTTGAGGCTGCCGTCGATCGGGTCCAGCACGACCAGCGAGGGGCCTCCGCCGGCGATCTCCCGCTCTCCCAGCTCCTCACTCACCAGCGTCAGCGGGCGGCCCAGCGCCTCGAGCTCCTGCACGACGATGTCCTCGGCGACGCGGTCCACGCGCGCCGTGACGTCACCGCCCGCACCGCGGCCGCACGGCTCGGCGCGCTCCTTCGGGGTCAGGTCGTGCAGCCGGGCGGCGATCCGGTCGCAGGCGCGGCGGAACGCCCCCAGCCAGAGCTCGGCCTCGGCGCTCGGACCCCCGCCGCTACCCATCGACCAGCGAGTGGAAGGCCACACCGGTCAGGAGCTTCGGGAAGAAGTAGGTGGATTTCTGCGGCATGGTCTCGTCGGCCTCGGCCACCGCGGCGACGGCGGCCTTGGGAATGGGCCGCAGGATGAGGGCCGCGGCGTCCTCGCCGGCCACCACCCGCCGGGCGGCCTCGGCCGCGTCCTTGGCATAGCTCAGCACCCCCTCGTGGCTGAGGGCCGCCTGGTCGGCGCCCAGGTGGGGGAGCAGGATCTCGCTTTCGATCACGGCCACGTCCAGCCGCTCGCCCGGAGACGCGTCCTGCCGCGCCGGCAGGGTGAGAAGGCGCGCGCCGGAGGGGAGGAGGAGCCCCAGGGCGGGCGCGTCCTCGGGCGCATCGGCCAGGGCGGCCCGCAGCCCGTCGAGGCCCTCGACGGGGCGGGAGCGGAACGCCCCGTCCGCGCCCTGGGGCCACCGGGTCAGCAGGCGGTGGGTCGGCAACACCACCAGGCCGTCGTCGTCGAGGGCGGTGAGGCCCATCAGCACGCGGTCGTGCGGACCCTCGCCCGCGCCCTCCGCCCTCCGCTCGTCGCGGTAGCCGAGGGCGGTCTCGTAGCGGTGGTGGCCGTCGGCGATCAGGATCCAGCGCTCGCGCAGCGCCTCGGCCACGCCGGCGTGGGCCGCGGGGTCGTCGATCGTCCAGAAGCGGTGGACCGTGCCGTCGTGGTCGGTCACCGTCGCCTCGGGCGGCCCGCTGGGGGCGGTCGCCGCCCAGGCGGCCCCCTCGGGGTCGGGGTAGAGGCCGAAGATCGGCGACAGGTTGGCGCGCACCGCGCGGGTCAGGCGCAGTCGGTCGGCCTTCGGCCCCTCGTGGGTCCGCTCGTGGCGCCGCACCACGCGGCGCTCGTAGGGCTCCAGACCCACAACCGCCAGGATCGTGCGCCGCTCGCGCG
The DNA here is from genome assembly GCA_045403035.1 of Thermoleophilia bacterium. Classification (GTDB taxonomy): domain Bacteria; phylum Actinomycetota; class Thermoleophilia; order Miltoncostaeales; family Miltoncostaeaceae; genus CAVXDY01. The sequence continues at coordinate 10,493 of JAXIPH010000119.1, forward strand.
GGATCCCGTCGTCGAGGGCGAAGGACTGCGTCCACGCGATCAGGCACGGCGCGTCCTCCCGCCCCAGCACCCCCTGGGCGAGCCAGGAGGCGATCATGCCCGCCACGTCCTGATAGTCCACCTCGGGCAGGATCAGGCGCACCGCGTTGTACGGGCTGGCCGCGAGGTACGCGCGGCGCTCCTCCGGGGAGATCACGTCGTACGGCGGGGAGACCAGGTTCCCCAGGGGGCCGGCCGCCGCGGCGTACCGGAGCGCGCGGAAGGGTCGGACGTCGGCCACGAGGCGCGATGCTACCCCAGGGGACGTCCGGCCGCGGTCCTACCATGACCGGTCCCGTGCTGGCCGACCTCACCCCCGAGCAACGCGCGGCCGTCACCCATCCCGGCGGTCCCGCGATCGTGCTCGCGGGCGCCGGCGCCGGCAAGACCCGGGTGCTCTGCCACCGGCTGGCGTGGCTCGTCGACCAGGGCGCCTCCCCGGCCGAGATCCTGGCCCTCACCTTCACGCGCGAGGCCGCGGTGGAGCTGCGCGCGCGCGCCGAGGATCTGATCGGCGGCAGCCACGAGACCCTGCGCGTCACCACCTTCCACGCGTTCGCGCGCGAGCTGGCCCGCGTGCACGGAGTGGAGCGGGGCCTGCTGCCCGACGTGGCGGTCGCGCGGACCGAGGACCGCATGCTCATGCTCCTCGACCGCATGGACGAGCTCGACCTGCGGGTCCACGACCTGCGCGGCGACCGCGCCCGGCTGGTCGCGGACCTGGTGGAGCGCATCGACAAATGCCGCGACCAGCTCGTCGGCGCGGAGCAGTACCGCCGATGGGCCGAGGAGGCCGAGCGCTCGGCGGGCTCGCGGTCGGCCGCCCACCGCGCCCGGCGCGAGGTGGAGATCGCGCGCGTGCTGGAGACCCACGACCGGTGGCTCGAGGAGGAGGGCCGGGAGGACTTCGGCCTGTCGATCGTCCGCGCCCTGGAGCTCCTGCGAGGCCACGCCGATCGGCTGGAGGCGGCTCGCGCGGCCGCCCGCCACGTGCTGGTCGACGAGTTCCAGGACACCAACCACGCCCAGGCCGAGCTCCTCTACCTGCTCGCCCGCGACGCCGCCAGCCTCGTGGTGGTGGGAGACGACGACCAGGGCATCTACCGCTTCCGCGGGGCGTCCTCGAAGAACATCGCCGACTTCCGCGACCGGTTCCCGGACGCCGCCCAGCTGCGCCTGGAGGTCAACCACCGCTCCACCCAGCCGATCCTGGACGCCGCCGCGGCCGTGGTCGTGCCGATCCCCGACCGCGCCCCCAAGACCATCGCCGCGCTGCCGGGGGCGGATGGGCCCGCGCCCCGCTTCTGGCGCGCCCCCGACCCCGACGGCCAGGCCCGGGCGGTGGCGCGCGAGATCCGCCGGCTGGCCGGGGAGGGGGTGCCGCTCGAGGAGCAGGCCGTGCTCATGCGCGCGGTGCGCCTGGAGGCGCGGCCGATCACCGAGGCGCTCGAGCGGGCGGGGATCCCCCACCAAGTGCGCGGCGGCTTCGGGCTCTTCGAGCGCCGCGAGGTGCGCGCGGCGGTGGCCTGGCTGCGCGCCGCGGCCGATCCGTCCGACGCCCAGGCGCACCTGCGGCTCGCCTCCGACCGGCGCCTCGACCTGCCCTGGACGGCGGCGGCCGACGCGGTGTCGGGCGCCGCGGCCCGGGGGGTCCCGGTGGCGGGGGCGCTGGCCGGGGTCGCCCGCGAGGCTGGGGCGCACGAGCTGATCGCCGCTCTGGAGGAGGCCGGGCGCGCCGCCGCGGCGCTGCCGCCGGCCGACGCGCTGCAGGCGGTCATCGACGGCTCCGGGCTCCGCCGGGAGGCGATCGCCGCGGGCGGCGGCGAGGGCGCGGCGCGGTTGGCCGGGCTGGCCGCGCTGGAGCGCCTGGCGCGGGAGATCGCCGAGGCCGAGCCGGCCCTCGACTCCCGCGGTCTCGCCGCCCGGCTCGCGGGCCTCGCCGAGATCGGCTTCCGGGGCGAGTCCGCCGCTCCGCCCGAGCGTGCCGGGGTGCAGGTGATGACGGTCCACCAGGCCAAGGGCCTGGAGTTCGACGCGGTCTTCGTCATCGGGATGATCCGCTCGAGCTTCCCGGGATCCGACCGGGGCGGGGTCGACATCCCCGACGCGCTTCTGCCCGAGGTCCTGCCGCGAGGCCGGGACGCCCATGTGGCCGAGACGCGCCGGCTGGCCTACGTCGCAATGACCCGCGCCCGGCGCCATCTCGTGCTCGCCACCCTCGGGGTGAGCGCGGCGGGCGTCCCCCAGGCGCCCTCCCCCTTCTTCGAGGAGGCCCGCGCCGCGACGGGCGTCGACGTGGAGGAGGTGGGGGAGGCCCCCGAGCGCGCCCTGCTGGCAGGCATCGCCGAGCGCCACGCGGCTTTCGAGGAGGCCTCGCTGCGGGCCGCGTCGGCGGTCGCCTCCGAAGAGGCGGACGCCCCCGCCCGGGTCGCGGCGGCCCAGGAGGCGGCCCGGGACCTCATCGACGCGCGCGCCGCGGCGCTGCGCCCGGCTTCTGCGCCGCCGCCGGTGGCCGCGTCCCCCCGGCCGCCCCGCCCCGGCCTCGAGCTCAGCCCCAGCGCGGTCGAGGCCTACCGCCAGTGCCCGTTGCGCTACCGGTTCGCGATGGTGGACCGAGTCCCGGTGCGCCCCGGACCGGCGCGGGCGATCGGGGTGGCGGCGCACGCGGCCCTGGAGGCGCACTACCGGCCCGGCGGCACCGGGGGCGACGGCGAGCAGCTCGTGCGGAGGTTCGCCGCCGCGCTGAGGCGCGAGGGGGTGGCCCAGGGCGCCGAGGGCCGCCAGGCGCTGGTTCGGGCGGGCGAGGCCCTGCCCGCCTACCACGAGCGGTTGACCCGCAGCCGCGTCCGCCCGGTGGCGGTGGAGCGGGAGTTCACCCTCTCGGTAGGCCCCCATCGCGTGCACGGCCGCGTCGACCGCGTGGACGCCCACCCCGCGGGCGGGCACCAGCTCGTGGACTACAAGACCGGCAAGCCCCCCGGGCCCGGCGCGCGCGGCGACGACGGCGACCTGGTGATGCGTCTCTACCTGGCCGGAGCCCGGGCCTCCTGGGGCATCGAGCCGCGCGGCGCCACGGTCGTGCACGTGCTCGACGGCGACACGCGCGGCGTCCACCCGGAGGCGGCCGAGCTCGCGATCGCTCAGGACATGGTGCGTGAGGCCGCCGGGGGCATCTCCGAGGGCCGCTTCGAGCCGCGCCCGTCGTGGGGGTGCCGATCGTGCGACTTCGCCCTCATCTGCCCGGCTCAGGACCGATGACGCTGCTCTCGTCGATCGAGTCCGGCGGCCCGCTCGAGGGCGTCTACGCCGTGCGCCGCAAGGAGCGCCGGCTGTCCCGGCAGGGCAAGCCCTTCCTGGCGCTGACGCTGGCCGACGCCAGCGGGGCGATGCCGGCCGTGGTGTTCGACGAGCCGGACTACTTCGCGGACCAGTTCGAGGAGGGCGACCGGGTGCGGGTGACCGGCCGGGTCACCGAGCGCGACGGCCGCCACCGGGTGGTGGTGAACCACCTGCGCCCGGCGGGGGACGAGGCGCGGGCCGAGGATCTCCTGCCGCGCAGCCACCGCGAGCCCGACGAGCTGTTCGGCTTCGTGCTGCACCTGGCCGACGAGGTGGCCGATCCGGGGCTGCGGTGCGTTCTGGATGCCCTCACCGGCGACGCCGACCTGGCGCGGGCCTGGCGGGCGATGCCGTGCACCCGCTCGGGCCACCACGCCTACATGGGGGGCCTGGTGGAGCACACCGTGGGTGTGGCCTCGGTGGCCCAGACGCTGGCCGTGTGGCACCCACGACTCGATTCCGACCTGCTTCTGGCCGCGGCGCTGGTGCACGACATCGGCCACGCGCGAGCGTTCCGCCTGGGCGCCACCTTCGAGCTCACGGACGAGGGACGGCTGCTGGGGCACCTTGCTGTCGGGCACGAGATCGTGGGGGACGCGGCGCGCGCGGCGGGCCTCACCCCGGTCCGCCGCGCCGAGCTGCTGCACGCCATCGACTGGCACCACGGGCCGCCGGCGGGCCAGCCGCCGGGGGCGGCGAGCGCCGAGGCGCTCGCGCTGTGGAGGGCGAATCAGCTCGAGACCTCGGTCAAATCCCGCCTGGAGGGACCCGGAACGGCCGACATGTAGGAGAAAAGCCGCTTCCAAGCGTGAAAACCCCCCGAACGTCGTGTCGTGGACCCCGCACGGTGCGGGATACGGTTTCGGCACTCGGCGTCCGAGATCAGTCCAGTGACGCCTCCCGGAGCGGACACCCACAAGGGGGACACGGCCCGATGAAACGCACTCTCGCCTCGCGACGACTCGCGCGGCGCTCGACGGTGCTCGCGGGGGCCATCGCGCTCTGCGCGGCCGGCACGGCCCACGCCGACATCACCGGAAAGGTCACCAACGCCGGCGGCTTTCCGATCGCCGGCGTCAGCGTCACGGCCAGGGACGCCGGCGCCGCGTTCGCCGACTCCGTCGCCAGCGACGCGAACGGGGACTTCCGGATCACGACGGCGGGCCTCACCGGCAGCACCCCGCCGTTCACGCTCAACGCCACCTACTTCGACTCCTGCAAGCCCTCCGGCACGTCGAGCCTGACCTTCACCTCGCCTCCGATCACCGACGGCGCCGTGCAGAACGTGCTGCTCGACGCCGCGGCGTTCTGCTCGTCGAGCTTCGTGTCGAGCACCCTGCCGCCGGCCACCGGGAACGCGTGGCCGGAGCGCGGCCAGGTGCTCTCCCCGCCCGGCGGGATCACCTACCTGCGCGTCTTGGCGCCCTTCTCGGCCACCGGCCTGACCACCTCGCTGTCGGATGGCACGGTGGTGGGGACGTCCGAGGACGAGGACACCGTCCCGGTCACCGCCCCCGCCGCGGGCTACAACGGCCCGCTCAACCTGAGCTTCACCTTCAACGGCGTGGTGGTCACGCGCCAGCTCGGGACGCTGATCGCCGGCAAGGTGGTCAACCCCAACCCGCCGAGCGGGGTGACCGACCTCGGGGCGATCGTCGACATCTCCGGCAGCATGTCCGGCAACGACCCGACCTTCCGCCGGCGTGACGCGGTGCAGCTCCTGATCGACCTGGCCGGCCAAGGGGACCGCGTCGTGGGCACCGCCTTCGACGACACGGCGAGCGAGATCTTCCCGCGGACGACGATCGCGGGCGATGCCTCGAAGGGCCCGCTGAAGCGCCTCGCGCGCCAGCGGATCATCAACGACGGCGGGACCAACTACAACGACGGCCTCGCAGCGGGGTTCAACGCGCTCGCGGCCGAGCCGCTCAACCCCAAGGTGCCGAAGGCGGCGATCTTCCTCACCGACGGCGCCCACAACTCCGGGGACTACAACAACGCCCACCTGCGGTTCGCCTTCAACGGCACGGGGCAGACCTGGCCGATCTGCGTGGTGCAGCTGGGATCGGGCTTCGCCGCGACCGACACCGCTCGCCTCAAGCGGATCGCCGCGGACACCGGCGGTGTCTTCGCAAGCACGCCCTCGAACACGCAGCTGGAGAACCTCTACTTCCAGTGCCGGGGCCGCAGCTCCGGGGCCACGACGCTCCTGAAGCGCACCAGCACCTTCAGGATCGGCCAGTCGCGGCTCTTCACGCGCAAGGTCAAGGCCGGTCAGAGGCAGGCGACCTTCTTCGTCAGCTTCGGCGTCGGCAAGTACAGGCTGCAGCTCACCCAGCCGGGCGGCAAGGTCCTGAGGCGCAGCATCGGCAAGTCGGTGCGGCTCGTGCGCGGCAAGACCTTCGCGTTCTTCCGGATCCAGAAGCCCAAGGTCGGCAACTACACCCTCAGGGTGACGCGCCTGGCCACCGGCGGGCTCACGGACAAGGCCACGACGACGATCACCGTTCAGAAGAGGCGGTAGGCAACCCGACCGCGGAAGGCCACCCCCTCCGGCCGGCGGGGGTGGCTCAGCGCCCGCCGACCGCCTCGGCGTCGGTCGGGTGCCCCACCTCCGCCACGCCGGCCGCCCCGCCGC
>JAXIPH010000221.1:0-2697 GCA_045403035.1 Thermoleophilia bacterium
CACACCTGCGCGATCCTCGACAACTCCCGCCTGCTCTGCTGGGGCTTCAACGCCAGCGGCCAGCTCGGCTACGGCGGGACCTCGGACGTGGGCGACAACGAGACGCCGGGCCAGTTCGGCTCGGTCGACGTCGGCGGGCACGGCGTGGTCGCCGTATCCGGCGGCACGGGGCACACCTGCGCCATCCTGGACGACGGAACGGCCCGCTGCTGGGGCTTCGGGGCCAACGGCCGCCTGGGCTACGGCAGCACGGGCGACATCGACAGCGCCGGCGACGCGCCTGCGATCAACCTCGGCGCCGGCCGCACCGCCATCGCGATCGCCTCCGGCGACGCGCACAACTGCGCGATCCTCGACAACGGCGCCGTGCGCTGCTGGGGCTTCGGGGGCAGCGGACGCCTGGGTTATGGCGACACCAACTCGATCGGCGACACCGAGACCCCCGGCGACGTGGGCCCCGTGAACCTCGGCTCCGGCCGGAGCGCCCGGGCGGTCACCACGGGCTTCTCCCACTCCTGCGCGGCCCTGGACGACGGGACCCTGCGCTGCTGGGGCTTCGGCGGCAGCGGCCGCCTGGGCTACGGTGACGAGCAGAACGTGGGGGACGATGAGACGCCGGCGACCCAGGGGCCCGTCCCCGTGGGCGGGAGCGTGCCGCCCCTCGCGGCCAACCTCACCGTGGGCCTCGCCGCCAACGACGCGCGCCCGTCCCTCGGGGGCCCGGTCGCCCTCACCCTGACCGTCGGCAACTCCGGCCCCGACGCCACCACCGGGGTCGCGCTGTCGATCCCGGCGCCGGCCGGTTTCTCCTATCTGTCGGCTGCGCCGGGGGGCTTCGACGGCGCCGCGGGCCGGTGGAGCGTCGGCCCCCTGGCGTCCGGCCAGGGCGCGACCCTGCGGCTCGTGGCGCGTGCCGGCGCCGCGGGGAGCATCCCGCTCGCCGCCGAGGTCGCGTCCTCGTCGGTGTTCGATCCGACCTCCACCCCGGGCAACGGGGCGGCGGAGGACGACCGGGCCGTCGTCGTCCTCACGGTGCCCGGCCCGCCCGGAGGGGCGGCGCGCCGCCTGCTGCCGCTGCCGCGCAGCCTGAGCCTCACGGTCACGCGCGTGCCGAAGCGTGGCGCCCTCTCGCGGATCAAGGCCGAGGGCCGCCTGCTGCTGCCGCGCGTGCGCCCCGTGCCGCGCTGCACCGGCAAGGTCCGTGTGAGCGCGACGGTGGGGAGGCGGGTGGTCGCCCAGCGCACCGTGCCCCTGCGCAGGGTGCGCGGGGTGTGCCGCTACACCGCGACCGTCAAGCCGACCAAGACCCGCTCGGCGAAGGCCGTGATCGTGCGCGCCCGCTTCCTCGGAACGAGCCAGATGCGCGCCCGCGCCTCGCGGGCCACCGGCGTCAAGGTGCGCGTCCCGGTCCGCCGTTAGGGCGGGCCTCTCCGCTCAGGGCTCCGGCGTCACGCCGACGTCACCGGGCCGGTCGGCCAGCACCACCCGGAGGGTCGCGCGCTTCCCGTCGCGCAGGATGGTGAGGGTCAGGGGATCGCCGACGGCGCGGGCCGACACGGCGCGGCTGACGTCGGCCATGTCCTCGACCGCGCGGCCGCCGACGGCGACGATCAGGTCGCCGCCGCGCGGGACGTCGGCGCCGGAGGCGCTCGTGGCGGGCTTCAGGCCGGCCTTCGCGGCGGGTCCACGCGAGTCGACCTCCACCACGGCGACCCCGCGCACGCCGGGCGCGCCGAGGCCCTTCGCGATCGCCGGCGTCACGGTGCGGCCGGTCACGCCGAGCCACGAGTGCCGCGCCGCGCCCGTCGCGATGATCGAGTCGGCCACGGGGCGGATCGTGTCGATGGGGACCGCGAACCCGATGCCGTCGTTACCGCCGCTCTCCGAGGCGATCTGGGAGTTGATCCCGATCACCCGCCCGCGTCCGTCGAGCAGGGGCCCGCCCGAGTTGCCCTGGTTGATCGCGGCATCGGTCTGGATGACGTTCTGGATCTCGAAGTCGTTGGGCGCGCTGATGATGCGCTTCAGGGCCGAGACGATCCCCGTCGTGGCGGTGCGCTCCAGGCCGAAGGGGTTGCCGATGGCGATCACCGGATCGCCCACCACCAGGTCGTCGCTCCTGCCGAGCGGCAGCGGCCGGACGTTCTCCGGCACGGAGGCGACGCTCAGCACGGCCAGGTCGGTGCTCTCGTCGCGCCCGAGCACGTCGGCGCGCTCCTCGGTGCCGTCGTCGAACGTCACGGTGGCGCTCTTCGCCGATCCCAGCACGTGGGCGTTGGTGAGGATGCGCCCGCGGGAATCGACGAGGAAGCCCGACCCGAGCCGCTCCCCGGCGCCCGCGCCGGCCGTCACCTTAACCACGGCGGGCGAGCTCTCGGCGACTACGGACTGCACGCGGGGGGCCGCCGCGCCCGTCGTCGTGCCGGACGGCTGCTCCGCCCGTGCGGCGGCCGCCGCGGGCAACGACACCGGGAGCGGGGTGGGGTCGCGCGCGCCCACGGTCTCCGACCCGCCGAGGTTCCCGGTGAGGGCGGCCCCGCCCAGGGCGACGGCGCCCCCGATGACCGCTGGGATCAGCGACGCCGTGAGCCATCGGGGCGGGCGGCGCCGGGGGGGCGGCGGGGCCCCGGGGTACGGCGGGTCGCGCGGCGGTCCGAGACGCGGCATCCGGGGCAGGGTAGCGTCCGGTCGAGATCG
>JAXIPH010000254.1:0-4123 GCA_045403035.1 Thermoleophilia bacterium
GAACCAGCTCCTCGGCGTCGGCCACGTTGAACTCGGAGAGGAGCTGGTTCGATACGCGACGAGGCGAAGCCTGATGGGCCAGGAGGAGGGCGACCGGCTGCTGGCCGAGATTCACGCGGCGCAGCAGAAGCGCCTCGAGCGCGCCGCCGACCGGGAGAAGGCCCAGCGCGCCAAGGCGCGGGCGAAGGCCAAGCCGGTCCGGTCGGTCAAGTCGGTGACGGCGGTCAAGAAGGTCAAGGTGAAGCAAGCCGCGAAGGCCAAGAAGCGGTGAGCCTTAGGTCTTGAACTCCTGCATCAGCGACGTCAGCCGGGTGGCGCCCTGCAGCAGGTCGCCGGCCGAGGCCGCCATCTCCTCGGTGCTCGCGCTCTGCTCCTCGGCGGCGGCGGTCACCTGCTCGCTGGCGGAGGCGTGCTCGCTGGCGGCCTGACTCACCTCTTGGGTGCGGAGACCCAGCTCTTCCACGATTCTCCGGTTCGCCACCGCTTCGCGCTCCACCTCTCCCGCGGCCCCGTGCACCTCGCCGACGGCGCTCGAGATCTGCTCCAGCGCCCGTGCCGCCGCCCCGGCGACCGCTTCGATCCCCTCCACCTTCGCCGAGCCGGCCTCCATGGTGTGCGACACCTCGCGCACCTGGTGGCGGATGAACTGAACCGTCTTCGCCACGTCCTCCGCCGCTGTCGCGCTCGAGTCCGCGAGGCGCCGGACCTCTTCGGCCACCACGGCGAAGCCCCGGCCGTGCTCGCCGGCCCGCGCCGCCTCGATGGCGGCGTTGAGCGCGAGCAGGTTGGTCTGCGACGAGATCTGCTTGATGAGATCGATGAAGTCGGTGATCGGCTCCGACAGGCGGGTCAGCTCCTTGACCTGCCCGGCTGAGGTGCGGACCACCTCCTTCACGTCGAGCAGCGTCTGACCCGCGGCGGCGACGTCGGCCTGGTGCCGGGCGGCCAGCTCCTGGATCCGGCCGCCGAGCTCGCCCACCCGCGTCGCCGCCTGCGCGTTCGCCTCCGCGATCTGCCGCAGGCTGTGCAGCAGCGCGTCGGCCTTCTCCATTCCCTTCACTTGATGCTCCGCGCTGGCCGCGATCTTGACCATGGCGGTCGAGATCTCGCCGCTGCTGGCCGCCAGCTCCTCGCTCATGGCGGAGAAGTCGCTGGCGCTGTTGCCGATCTGGCTCGCCTCGCCGACCACCGCGACGACCACTGACCGAAGCCGTCCGCCCATGTCGTCCATCGCCCGGGAGAGCCGCTCGAGCTCGGTGGGCATGCTGCCCAGGCGGACCGGCCGAAGGTCACCGGCGCCGAAACGCTCGACCGCGCCGACCAGCTGGGTCAGCGGCCGATCCACCATCCGTACGGTCCAGAAGACGATCAGGATGCCGGTCACGAGCGAGACGAAGAACAGGAGCCACAGCATCTGCCGCCGGTGGTCCGCCTGGCGCCCCAGATCGGCGGCACGCGCGATGGAGCGAGTCGTCTGGGCCAGGGAGAGACCCCGCACGTCGCTGAGCAACGTGTCCGACGGGAAGCGAGCCAGCTCGGCGTACCGCCGGGCCTCGTCCGGCCGCTTGAGGTCGGTGAGGGCATGCGCCATGGCGTAGGCCACTTCGACCCTGGCCTGGTTGTCGGCGATCTGGTTGATGACGTAGCGGTCGGAGGTGGTGAGCGACTTGAGCCCGCGGTAGCGACGCTGAAGCGCATACGCCGAATCCCCTTCCTCCAGGACCTGGAGCCTGAGCCGGTTACCCGGCCGTACGAGGTACTGCTCCGCGGAGCGGATCTCGGCGGCTACGGAGGAGACCAGGCCGCTGCCGAGGTCGGTGCTCTCCGTCAGGAGGGACAGCTCCCGACCGACGGACTGATCCAGGGCGCGGATCGAGTTCACGCCCAGGAGCGCGATCACGAAGACCAGGCCGACCAGCAACGCCATCCCACCCACCACCCGGCTGCGAAGGCTGCGCATCATGATCAGCGTCCCCGTGCGACGTCGGTCGCGTGATCGGCCACCTCGACCGCCCCGCCTCGCACCATCCCGACGTAGACGTTCTGATCCGGCACGTCGCCCGCGGCGTCGAACGCGACGACCCCGGTGACTCCCTCGAACGCCGGAGTCTCCGAGCCGACGGCGGCGAGCGCGCGGCGCACCGCCTGCCGGTCGGTCCCGGCCCGGGCGATCACCTCGCGGAGCAGATAGATGGCGTCGTAGGTCCCGGCGGCCGGCTGGTTGGGCGGGCCCGCGTCCGGGAACTTGCGGCGGTAGGCCTCGACGAATTTCCGGTTGGCTTCGGTCGTCAGCGTCGGAAAGTAGGAGGACGTGAGGTAGACACCCTCGGCCAACGCGCCGGCGCCCTCGATCCCTTCGAGCCCGTCGCCGCCGAGGACCGGCACCGTCAACCCGCGGCGCCGGGCTTCCCGGATCACTTCCTCGGCCTCGCCCCGGTTGCCGGCCACGACCAGGAACTCGATCCACTTGTCTCGAGCCAGGCGATCGAGATACGGCCCGACGTCGGGCTTGTCGCCGAGGTATGGGTCGATGGCCTGGAGCCGGCCTCCGAGCTGGACGAACTCCGCGACGAAGGTCTGCCGGATGCCGCGGCCGTACTGATCGTTCAGGTAGAGCACGGCGCCGCGCTCGAGCCCCAGGCGCTCGCGCACCCAATGCGCCAGCGCGGCGCCGTGGGCGAGATCACTGGGACACACGCGGAAGGTGTGGTCGCCCGCGCTGGAGACCTCGGGAGAGGAAGACGAGGGCGAGACCGCCGCGACGGGATCGCCGCCGCCGTTGTAGACCGGCGAGGCGGCGAGCGTGGTGCCGGAGAAGAGATGGCCGACCACCGCGGCGACGTCCGAATCGTAGAGATCGGTCGCGACGAACACCGCCGAGTCGGGGTCGGCGTAGTCGTCCCGGGCAACCAGCTCGAGCATCCGCCCGTTGATTCCGCCAGCCGCGTTGATCTCCTCGGCGGCCAGCTCGGCGGCGAGCTTCATGGGAAGGCCGATGGGGTCGCTGAAGGAGCCGGCCACCCCGATCCGGATGGGTCCGCCATCGGCGGCGGCGCACCCCGATAGGAGTCCCGCCACCATGGCCGCGGCGAAGTACGGCGCAAATAGCCTGAGACATCGGAACGCTGTCAAGGACGACTCCGGGGCATAACATCTTGAGTGTGAGCTACTTATCGAAGCCGAAAGGGCGGCCGGATGGCAGGAAGTGCAAGTTACGTACTACTCGGAGGGGGGCGGATGCTGGATTGGACCGATCGCCGGCCCGAGGCGGACCTCGATCTCCACGGCCAGACCGTGCTCGAAGCGGCCGCCAACGCGGAGCGGTTTCTCCGCGCCCAGGGCAAGGCGCGTCCCGGTGCGGTGGTCCGGGTAGTGACCGGCCGCGGACGCGGGGGTGGGGGAGCACCGATCAGGACGCGGGTGCGGACGTTGCTGCGGACGATGCGGGACCAGGGCGCGGTGGTGCGCGACTATGTGCTGGAAGATTCCGAAGGCAGCTTCCTGGTCCGGCTACGGTGAGGCCGCCGTGCGCTTTCGCCCCCACTCATCGAGCACGCGCCCGTCTACCAGGCTCACCGAGGCGGTTCGCTTGCCGCGATCGGTCCGCCAGGTGAGACGCAGCATCCGGCCCCGGCGAACCCACTGCATCATCCACTGCGCGCCCTGCGCCTTCGCGCCCACCCGGCCGTAGCGCGCTTCGATGCGCCGCCGCCAGCGGTCGAGCGTCTCAGCGTCCACCCCGGCGGAGAGGGTGATCACGCCGGCCACGCTGTCGATGGCGGAGACCCAGACCTTCACGGCTCCGCCCATCGCCGAATCCCGCACCGTGCTCCGGCATTCCGAGACCCGGCGGTCGCGCTTGGCGCGATCGCAGCGGAGGCGTCCGCCGTCGAGACGACGGATCAAGTCGTCGAGCTCGTCGAGCCGTGCGCCGGCCCGGAAGTCGTGGAACTGCAGCGCCGAGGTGTCCTGCGCGGTGAGGCCGGCGGAGGCCGACGCCGCCGCGGCGCGCGCGAGCAGCCCGAGCGCCAGTGCGGGCACGCGGAGGGGATGCGTCATGCGTCGGAACCCTTGCCGGTGACGTGACGGACAGCGAGAGCCCCCGCCTGAGCGGCGGGGGCCT
>JAXIPH010000065.1:0-11476 GCA_045403035.1 Thermoleophilia bacterium
GGGATCGCCTACTCCTGGACCGACGACGCCCGGATCATGTTCACCTCCGGCACCACCGGCCGCTCCAAGGGCGTCATCAAGCAGAACGCCGCCGACTACTTCTCGGCGCGCGGCCTGCTCGAGGTGGTCTCGGCCACGGCCGGGAAATCGGTGGAGTCGCTGTCGGAGGACACCTTCTTCAGCTGCCTGCCGCTCTTCCACTCCAACGCCCAGGTGCTGTCGGGCTACCCGGCGCTCGTGGCCGGCGGCCGCGTCGCCTACGTGGAGCGCTTCTCCTCGAGCCGGTTCTGGCAGCAGGTGGTCGACGCCGAGGCCACGATCTTCAACTCGATCGGGGCCGTCAGCTACTTCATCTGGAACATCCCGCCCTCGGACCTCGACCGCGCCCACAAGGTCCACACCTGCTTTGCCGCCCCCGCCCCCCGGGACATCTACAATGAGTTCCAGGAACGCTTCGGGGTCAAGTTCATCGAGGGCTACGGCCTCACCGAGACCGGCATGGCCACCTACATGGACCCGACCAAGCCCGGCGTCCCGGGATCGATGGGCAAGGCCAACCCGGGCTACGAGGTGACGATCGTGGAGCCGGGCACCGACCTCCCCCTGCCGCCGGACACGCCCGGCGAGATCGTGGTCGACATGAAGATCCCGAACATCGTCATGCGCGCCTACTACGGCATGCCCGAGAAGACCGCCGAGGACTTCCGCAACCTGAAGCTGCACACCGGCGACCTGGGGCGCATGGACGCCGACGGCTATTTCTACTTCATGGACCGGGTGAAGGATTACATCCGGCGCCGCGGCGAGAACGTCTCCTCGATGGAGGTGGAGAAGCAGGTCTCGGACCACCCCGGCATCAAGGAGGCCGCCGCCATCGGGGTGAAGGCCGGCGAGGGTGCCTCGAGCGAGGACGAGATCATGGTGGTCTGCATCCCGGAGGGGGACGCACCGGACCCGGTCGAGCTGACCCACTGGCTCGCCGAGCGCATCCCCTACTTCATGGTGCCCCGCTACATCCGCTTCGTCGAGGTCCTTCCCAAGACGCCGACCGAGCGCGTCCAGAAGGTCAAGCTGCGCGAGGAGGGCATCACGCCCGACACCTTCGATCGTGAGGCCGCCGGCATCACGATCAAGCGATAGCCGCCGTGGCGGAGATCATCCGGTACGGGGCGTACCTGCCCCGTCACCGGGCGCCCCTGAAGGAGATCCAGTCCTTCTTCGGGCGCCCGGGCCGCCCGCGCGCGAAAGCCCTGGCGACCCCGGCCCTCGACGAGGACGCGCTCACCATGGCCTACGAGGCCGCGGTGAGCGTCGTCGACGGCGCCGATGCGCCGGGCACCGTCATCACCGTCAGCCAGGCCCCGCCCTTCGGGCTGCGCAAGCTGTCGGCGACCCTCGCCCGCGCGCTCGGGCTGCCCGAGGCCACCCCGCTCGACCTCGGCGGTGGCCCCGGCGCGCTGATGGACGCGCTGGAGCTGGCGGGCGGGATCTCCGAGGTCGGCGCGCCGCCGGTGCTGGTGGTCGCCTCGGACCACCTGGTGAGCTACGAGGAGCGCGTCTGCGACACGCTCTCGGCCGGCGGCGCGGCCGCCTTCGTGGTGGGGGCCTCCGGGGGCTTCGCCCGCCTCGGGGCCTCGGCGCGCTCGGGCCGCGAGGTCTACGACGTCTGGCGCCTCGGCACCGAGCCCGAGCCGCGCTACCGCCTCGAGGTGCTCTTCGACGCCTACGCGACGAGCGCCAAGGAGGCGCTGGCGCGCCTGGAGCGGGCCACCGAGCGCCCCGTGGGCGAGTACGCCGCGGTCTGCGCCAGCCAGCCCCACCCCCAGACGCTGCGCGCGCTCGGCCGGCTGGGCGTCGGCGCCGAGCAGCTGGAGGGCACGAGCTTCGTGGGCGAGATCGGCAACCTCGGGGCGGCCTCGGTCGGCGTCGCCCTGGCGCTCGGCCTGGACGGCGCCGCCCCCGGCGACCGCCTGGTGGCGCTCGGCTACGGCGGCGGGGAGGCGATCGCCCAGGAGATCGAGGTCACCGGCCCCGTGCCGGCCGCCGGCACGGCCGCTCAGATTCCGGGCGAGGCGATCGATCTGTCCACGTACTACCGTTGGACCCGCGGCCGCCAGGCCGAACCCCACTAGGGAGGCGTGATGCGCATCGGCGTCCTCGGGATCGGAAAGACCCCCCACAAGATCCAGCACGAGAAGTCGCTGCGGGATCTGGCCGTGGAGTCCGGCCGCGCCGCCCTGGCCGACTCGGGGCTCGAGCCCTCGGACATCCAGTCGCTCTACGTCGGCAACGTGGGGTCGGTCGGCTTCAACTACGAGAACTCGACCGGGCTGATGGTGGCCCACCACCTGGGCGTGGTGCCGGCCGGCGCCGTGCGCGTGGAGGCTGCCTGCGGGACCGGCGCGTGGGCGCTGCACCTCGGCTGCGCGGCGATCATGTCGGGCCTCTACGACACCGTGATGGTGTTGGGCGTCGAGAAAATGAACGACCTGGCCACGGTCGAGGGCACCTCGATCATCGCCCAGGCGGCCGACTCCAAGGAGGAGTACTTCTCGGGGCTCACCTTCCCCTCGGGCGTCGCGCTGACCGCGCGCAAGTACATGCAGACCTACGGCCTCACCGAGGAGGACCTCGCCCACACCTCGGTCAAGAACCACCACTACGGCGCGCGCAACCCCTACGCCCACCTGCGCTTCGAGTGCACGGTGGAGGAGGTCATGCGCTCGGCGAAGGTGGCCGACCCGCTAAAGCTCTATGAGGTCTGCCCGATGACCGACGCCAGCTCGGCGATGGTGCTCTGCCGCGAGGAGATCCTGCGCGACCAGCCGGACAAGCCGCAGGTCTACGTGACCGCCACCCAAATGGCGACCGGCACCTGGTACGCGGCCACCGACACCCTCGACGACGCCCACGCCCTCTTCGCCGCCCCCTCCGAGCGCGCCTATGCGATGGCCGGCATCGCGGCTGGCGACGTCGACGTGGCCGAGATCTACAACTCCTTTGCCATCCAGGAGCCCCTCGGCATCGAGGGCCTGGGGTTCGCCCGGAAGGGCGAGGGGTGGAGGGGCGCCGCCGACGGCTCGACCTGGATCGACGGCAAGGTGGCGGTCAACCTCTCCGGGGGCCTCCTGTGCAAGGGCCATCCGCTCGGGGCCACCGGCGCGACCCAGGCCGTGGACATCGTCGAGCAGCTACGCGGCACCGCGCCGCCCGACATGCAGCGCCCGGACGCCGAGATCGGCGTGTCGGCCTGCCGCGGGGGCCCGGGCGCGGTCGGCGCGATCCACGTCTACCAGCGCCTCGAGGGCTAGCCCGTGACCGTCTCCGCGATCGAGTTCAGCCGGCTCGGCCCGCCGAAGCTGCGCCTCTACGCCATGCGCTGCACCTCCTGCAACGTGCTGAGCCCCTGGTGGGAGCACCACCACTGCTACGCCTGCGGCGGATCGGAGCTGGCGGAGGAGGAGCTCGCGGGCACGGGGGAGCTGAGCAATTACACGGTGGTCTACTACCCGCCCCGCGACTTCCTGGGCCAGGAGCCCTACGTGGTCGGCCACATCACCATGGACGAAGGCGTCCTGATGCCCGCGCCGGTGGTGGGGGTGGCCCCCGAGGACGTGAAGGTGGGGATGCGCGTCAAGGCCACCCTGCGCCGGATGAAGCTCGGACACGAGGGCGACATCTACTACTCGCAGAAGTTCGTCGCGGACGAGCCCGCCCCGGCCGGAGCCGCCTAGCCTCCGCCCGCCCGGACGGGATTCACCAGCAGGTCATCCCCCCGTCGAGGGGGACCACCTGCCCGGTGACATAGCCGGCCGCGGCGCTCGCCAGGAAGACCGCGACCCCGGCGATGTCCGCCTCGGCGCCCGCACGACCCATCGGGATGCGCTCGATGATGCGCGCCAGCCGCTCGGGCTCGGCGACCATCGGCGCGTTCATGGCGGTGGGGAAGTAGCCCGGCGCGATGGCGTTGACCCGGATGCCGTGGGGAGCCCACTGGCGCGCGAGCTCGCGCACGAGTTGCTCCACGGCGGCCTTGCTGGCCGCGTAGGCCGCCACCCCGGCGCCGGTCCCGGCCCGCCGTCCGAGGATCGAGCCCATGGCGATCATCCAGCCGCCGCCGCCGGGGATCATCGCCCGCGCGGCCGCGGCGGCGAGGGCCGCCTGGGCGGTCACGTTCACGGCCAGGACGTCGGCGAAGGCCCCCAGGTCCTCCTGCTCGGCGGGCGCGAGGGTCGACACCCCGGCGTTCAGCACCACCCCGTCGAGGCGCCCGAAGGCGCGGTCGGCGGCGGCCACCAGGTCCTCGGCGTGGCCGGGGTCGCGCAGGTCCGCGCGTCGGATCTGCGCCCGCCCCCCCAAGGCCTCGATCTCGTCGGCGACCTCGGCCAGCGCCTCCTCGCGGCGGGCTGCGACCAGCACCGCGCAGCCGGCCTGCGCGAGCCCCCGGGCCATCATGCGCCCGAGCCCCGAGGACGCGCCGGTGACGATGGCGGCCTGGCCCGTGAGCGAGAAGGCGCCGGCGGGGAGGGGTCCCTGCGCCGGGGGCGCCACTAGACCGCCGGCAGGATCAGGTCGGCGACGGCGCCCACCAGGTCGGGGGCGGGCGCCCGTACGACCAACTCGGCATAGCGGTCGTACTGGGTCGGGGTGTCGCCCACCACCACCAACGGCGCCCCGCGGGTGAGGGGCACCGAGGGCAGGAGTGAGATCGGTGCCGTGCGCAGGTCCGAGTCGAGGATGATGAAGGCGTCGGCGGTGGCGGCGAGCTCCCAGGCCTGCTCGATCGCCGCCCGCGGGAGCGACTCGCCCCAGAGCGTGCCCTCGGGTCGAAGGGGATAGGCGCAGCCGACGGTGGTGCAGCGCGGGACCCCGTCGGGGGCGGCGCCGATCAGGGCGCCGACCTCGGGGAGCCCGTAGCGCTCGCCGCACCGGTCGCAGCGGTCGGTGAGCACCGTGCCGAAGACCTCCACCACCTCGGGGCTGCCCGCCCGCCCGTGAAGGCGGTCGACGGCCTGGGTGACGAGCGCCGAGACGACCCCGGCCCGTTGCAGGCGCGCCAGGGCGTAGTGGGCCGGCCCGGGCTCGCGGGCCGCGATGGCGAGGGCGGTGGGGTAGTAGTACTCCCAGAAGCGGCTCGGCTCGGTGAGGAACGCCTCCAGGCTGGCGCGCTGGGGCCACTCCTCGCGGATCGGGTCGGGGCCGTCGGGCGGCCCGAGGCGCGGGCCGGTCAGGACGACCGCGCGGTCGGCGTCCAAGAGGACCGCGGCGAGGGCCTCGTGGTCGGGCGCCGGTGCGACCATCGCCCGGTCGACTCTACTCACTCGACCATGGCGGCGGGCACCTCGTGAGGGACCGGCGCCAGGCCCGCCAGCGAGCGCAGCCCAACCGCACAGGTCCAGGCGGCTCCGATCGCCGCCGTGATCGACAGGCACGCGAGCGCGACCGTCAGGCCGGCCAGGTCCGAGAGGATCCCCACCACCAGGAGCGGTACCGAGAAGCCGCCGAGATAGCAGGCCACGTAGTAGGCGGAGATCAGCTTGCCCCGGTCCTCGATCGGGGCGATCTGGGTGCACAGGTCCACGCCCCCCTTGAAGACCAGCCCCGCCGCGGCGCCGGTGAGTGCCACCGAGACGAGGGCCAGCAGCGCTGAGCGGGCCGGGGCGGAGGCCACCACCCCGAGCGAGGTCACCGAGGCCGCCGCGAGCCCCCAGCCGATCGCCCGCGGTGGGGGCAGGCGCGGCAGGAGAAGCTGGCTGGCGGCCCCCGAGACGAGCACCAGGAACCCGGCGGCGCCCACCACGGCGTAGTTGACGACGTGAAGGGTCCGCACCAGGAAGACCGGGATGAGCGACAGGGCGACCCCGTCGAAGAGCGAGAAGAGCGCCCCCGAGGGCACCAGCACCCGCCAGAAGACGGCCCGCTCGGCCTGGGGCACCTCCAGGCGTAGGGTGAGCGGCCGCCACGAGCGCTCGGTGACCGTCTCGGGCAGGCTCACGACGAGGAGCGCCGCCGCCGCGAGGGCGATCAGGTGCAGCTCGAAGGGCAGCCGCAGGGGGGCGTTCGAGTACTCGGCGATCAGGCCGCCGATCCCCGGCCCCGATCCGAGCCCGAGGCGTATCGAGATCGAGCCCAGCACCGCCGCGGCCCCGCGCCGGCCGAGGGGCGCGGCGTCGACCAGGAAGGCGGTGCAGGTACCGAAGAAGGCGCCGGTGGCGAGGCCCTGGATGCCCCGGGCCACGAGCAGACCCCACAGCGGTGGCTCGGTGATCAGGATCACCTGCGCCAGCGCGAGGGTAGTGATCGCCAGCAGGAGCACGCGCTTGCGCCCCACCCGGTCCGAGAGCTGGCCGAGGCTCAGCATCGAGGGAACGAGCGTCAGGACGTAGCAGCCGAGGAAGAGGGTCACGACGGTGTCGCTGAACCCGAGCCGGTCCTGGTACAGGGGGATCAGGGGGGTGATCAGGCTGGTGCCGAGCGCGAACAGGACGAGCACCGACCAGGTACGCCAGACCCGGCTCACCGGGCCATCACCAGGCAGCAGAAGCCGCCCCTCTCGGCCCGCCCGGCCGGGCGCAGGCCGAGGGCGAGGTAGGCGTCGGCCATCGCCCCGGCCTCGGCCGGACGCAGGCCCGAGAGCACCGCCACCGCCGGGGGCGCCCCGATGCGCCGAAGGAGTGCGCGGTGGGCCGGCGCGGGCAGGTTGGCCATGAGCACCGCCCCGCCCAGCTCCTCGGCGGCGAGCGCCTCGAGCGGGCCCCGGCGCAGGTCCACGCGCCCGCCGAGGCCCGCGGCGGCCAGGCTGCGCGCGGCCTGATCGACCGCCCGTGGGTCGAGGTCGCAGGCGATCACCGGCCCGCGTCCGAGGCGCGCCCAAGCCTGGGCGAGGAGGCCCGAGCCGCAGCCGGCGTCGACCGCCCGCCCGGGCGCGAGGCCCTCGATCGCCTCCAGGCACATCGCCGTGGTGGCGTGCCCAGCGGGGCCGAAGCCCTCTCCCGGGGCCTGCACCAGCTCGCGCACGCCCGTCGGGGCGGGGAGGTGGTCGGGCCCCCGCCGGTACCAGCCGGACACCATGGCCGCGGGCGGGTCCGGCCAGCCCGGAACATCGGACAGCGCGCGCGTCGGAAGGGGGCACCGTGCGAGCGCCGGCGCGGCCAGATCGGGCGCGGCGCGCGGCGCGCAGACCAGGCCCTCCTCGTCCATCCGCACCGGCTGGAGCGCACAGAGCTCGGCGAAGGCGGCAACGATCGCCGGCTCCGAGCCCTGCACCAGGAGCCCCGCGGGGAGCGGGGGGGTCGCGTTAACCTGCGCGCCCGTGGACCCCACCGCACCCCCCTCGGAGCCGGCGCTGCGGGCCGCGGCCGCCCAGCTCGCGGTGGCGGCGCTCCCGCTCGACGAGCGCCTCGCGCGGGCCGCCCGCTCTCGGGCGGCGCTCGCCGCGATCGGCGAGCGCGTCGTGGACCGGGCGGTCGCCGAGACGGGCCAGCCGCGCCGCTTCGCCCGTCGTGAGCTGGCGTCGGCGCTGGGGCTCCTGGACGCCCTGCCCGTCCTCGCCGAGGCGATCCGTCCCCGCCCGGTGCCGGCCATCCGCGGGACGACGCGGCTTGAGTGGGCCCCCTACGGGGTGGTGCTCGGCTGGCATGCCGCCAACTCGCCGGTCTGGGTGCCCACGCTGGTGGCGGCCTCGGCGCTGGTGGCGGGCAACGCGCTCCTGGCCCGTCCCGCCAGCCGCGCCCGGCGCACCACCGCGCTCGTCCTCGACGCCCTGGCCGGGCCCTGGCCGCCGGACGCGGTCGTGGTGGTCGAGCTGCCCGGCCCCGAGGCCGAGCCGCTTGTGTGGGACCCGGGTGTCCACGCCGTGGTGGCCCACGCGTCGACCGCCACCTGCAAGCGCCACCTGGCGGGCCTCGGGCTTGCGTACGCGAGGGGAACGCCCCTTCGGCCCTACATCGCCGAGGGCTCGGGCAACGATCCCCTGATCGTTCTCCGGGGGGCCGACCTCGACGCGGCGGCGCGGGCGGCGGCGCTCGGGGGCTTCGCCAACGCCGGCCAGCTCTGCATGGCGGCCAAGCGGATGATCGTGGAGCGGCCGGTCTGGGACGACTTCCGGCCGCGCCTGGTGGAGGCGGTCGGCGCGCTCCGGCTCGGCGATCCCGACGACGAGGCGACCGACGTCGGCCCGCTCCCCGAGGGCCCGGCGCGGGCGCGAGCGCGGGTGGCCCTCGCCGAGACCCGACAGCGCGGCGGGGAGGTCGTCGTGGGGGAGGGGGAGCGCGGCGCCCTGTTCACCCCGACGATCGTGCGCCTGCCCCGGGAGGCCCTCGATGTGAGCCTGTGGCGGGAGGAGAGCTTCTCCCCGCTGCGCGGGCTGGTGGTGGCCGACGACGCTGAGGACGCCCTGGCGCTCGCCAACGACACCCCCTACGGCCTGGGAGCGGCGGTCTTCGGCGGGGCGTCGGGCGCGCGCGCTCGGGTGGTCGCCGGCCTGCAGGCCGCCCGGGTACTGGTCGACGAGGGCCCGCTCTACCAGGACCCGCACCTGGTGGTGGGCGGGGTCGGCGACAGCGGCACGGCTGGCGCGCGGCCGAAGATCGAGCAACTGGTCTTCGCCCGTCGCGTGCACCGCGGGGGGAGGGGCTAGGCCAGCACGCGAAGGTGCTGCCAGCGGATGAAGGCCTCGAGGCCGGGCCGGCCGAGCTCGCAGCCCACGCCCGAGCCGCGCCAGCCGGCGTAGGGGGCGTAGGGCACCACCACCCGCCAGCCGTTGATCGCGACGGTCCCGGACCGGAGCGCCTGGGCGGTCTCGAGCGCCCCGCGCAGGTCGCGCCCGCAGACGTAGTTCACGAGCCCGTAGTCGGGGCGGTTGGCCTCGGTGATGGCCGCGAGGGTGTCGGGTGTCTCCATGACCGCCACGATCGGGGTGAAGGGCTCCTCGTCGACCAGCCGCACGCCCGGCCCGGCGCCGGTCACCAGCGCCGGCGCGAGGCGCCCGGGCCCGACCTCCTCGCCGCCCTCGACGCGCGCGCCGTGGGCGCGAGCGTCCTCGATTAGCATCCGGTGGCGCGCGAGCCCGCGGTCCGTGCACATGGGCCCGAGCGCCAGGCCCGCGATGCGTGCGCGCATGCGTTCGAGCAGGTCCCCGGCGAGGGCGGGGGGGACCAGCACCCGGTTGACCGCGTAACAGGCCTGGCCCGAGTTGACATAGCCCTGCACCACGGCCACCTCGGCGGCGAGGTCGAGGTCGGCGTCGGCCAGCACCACCAGCGCGCCGTGGCCGCCGAGCTCCAGCGAGAGCGCCTTCAGGCGCGGCGAGGCCCAGGCGGCGATCTGCTCGGCCACCCGGCGCGAGCCGGTGAAGGCCACCTTGGCGATGCGCGGGTGGGTTGCGAGCGCCTCGCCGAGGAGCGGCCCGTCGCCGGTCAGGCAGCTCACGAGGCCCGGCGGGAGCCCCGAGCGCTCGGCGATGTCACAGAGTGTCCAGGCGGCGAGCGGCGCCTCGATCGCCGGCTTCACCACGACCGCGCAGCCGGCCGCGAGCGCCGGCGCCAGCTTCCAGACCACCAGCGCCACCGGGAAGTTCCAGGGCGTAATGGCCGCGACCACCCCGACCGGGGCCGGGCGCACCCAGCTGCCGGTGGCGAGCGTCGGGCCGGGCAGCTGGTGGGTCCAGATCCGCTCGGCCTCGGCGGCGAAGTGGTGGACGACCTCGGCGGCCCGGGCCACCTCGGCCTGCGCCTCGGCGAGGGGCTTTCCCACCTCGCGGTGCACCAGGTGGGCCAGGAGGTCGCGCTCGGTGTCCACCAGCGCGGCGTAGCGGGCCAGGGCGGTCGCGCGCTCGGGAGGGGAGAGGGCGGCCCAGGCCGGCCAGGCCGCATCGGCCGCGCCCACCGCCCGGTCGGCGTCCTCGGCGCTCGCGGCCGCCACCTCGCCGAGGAGCTCCCGATCCCCGGGGGCGTGGACGGGCAGCCAGTCGGTCGTCTCGAGGCGCCCCCCGCCGGTGATCAGCGGGTGGCGCTGGGCGGTGACGCTCAGCTCTTCGAGCGCGCGCGGCCGCCGTCGGCCCGGGCGACCTGGCGGATGCGCCAGGAGGGTTCATAGCCCTCCACCGTCTGCACCTGCTGCTGGGCCAGGCGCCGCGCGCTCTGGGCGTCGGCGGCCCAGATCTCCAGGGCGTATACGTCGCGGCGCACGAACCGGTCCTCGCCCGCCTCCCAGAGCGCGAAGGTGGCCCGGTAGCGATGGGTGCCGGGCGCCATCGGAGTGAGGGGGCGCAGCAAGCCGAGCGTCCAGCGCGACTCGTCCGAGCGCCGTTCCTCGAGCTCGGCCTCGGCCGCCAGGCGCGCGCCGGCGAGGTCCGGGGCCTCGAGCACCACCCGGGCGGCCACGCGCGGCCGCCGCGCGCCCGGCGGGCGGCGCAGCAGGGTGATCTCCCAGGAGGGGGAGACGGGCGTGGTCAGCCCTCCTCGATTCGGATCGTCGTGACCCGCTGGGTCTCGCGCGGCCGGTCGCCCGGCCCGGTGGCCGCGGTCCCGATCGCCTCGACCACGTCCGCGCCGCCGACCACCGCGCCGAAGCCGGTGTGGGCGCCGTCCAGCCAGGGCGTCGCCGCGGCGGTGACGATGAAGAACTGGCTGCCGTTGGTGTTGGGGCCCGCGTTGGCCATCGCCAGCGTGCCCTTCACCAGCTTGCGCTCGTTGATCTCGTCGGGGAAGTCGTAGCCCGGCCCGGCGGTGCCGGTGCCCTTGGGGCAGCCGCCCTGGATCATGAAGTCGGGGATCACCCGGTGGAAGACGGTGTCGTCGTAGAAGCCCTGACGGGCGAGGCCGACGAAGTTCCCCACGGTCTGCGGGGCGGACTCGGGCCACAGATCGACCCGGATCTCACCCGCGGAGGTGTCGAGGACCGCGGTGAAGGAGGCGCTCGGATCGGCGGGTGGGGGAAGCTCGGGCATCGTGTCTCCGGGGTTGCGGCCGAAGGGATTGTCGCACCTGGGAGCGCGCGTGCGTCCGGCGCACGGGAACCGTGGTTATGTCACGTTGTTCTCTCGGCGCAACCGCGCGCGTGCGCGGGCCAACGAGCGATCGAAGGTCTCGATGCGCACCTCCTCCTTGCCCTGGCGCTCGGCGTGGATCGCCGTGGCGAGGACGTAGGCGTCGGGCAGGCGCAGACCGGTGCGGGCGCGGACCATGGCCGCGCTCCAGGCGAGCGCCGGGTCGACGGACGTGGTCTCGATCGAAAGCCGCGCGAGCATCTGCTCGACGATCTCGGCCCGTCCGGCGCGGGTGGGCCCGACGAGGATCTCCGAGAGGGTCACGGCGCAGATCCGGCGCTCCACCCCCGGCGCGAGCGAGGCCCGGACCCGAGTGCGCGCCCGCTCGTGATGCGCGTCGCCCCGGGTGAGGAACGCGATCAGCACGTCGGCGTCGAAGACCGCTACCGCCACTCGCCGCGGAGGTCCTCGAGATAGCCGGCCGGGTAG
>JAXIPH010000180.1:0-3773 GCA_045403035.1 Thermoleophilia bacterium
GCGAGGGGCCCACGGTGACGTCGGTGAGGACTCGGGCCATGTAGCGCGGGCACAGGTCCGGAGCGCGCACCTCGAGCGCCGCGTGGTCCTCGACCCGGCCCGTGCCCTGCGCCGCGGGCTCCGACTCGTCGAGCGGCCGCAGCGGCGCGCCGGTGACCGCGTGCACCTCCCGAGCGAGACCCCAGACCCCCAGGCAGTCGGGCCGGTTGGAGGTGATCTCGAGCTCGAGGACGGTCTCCGACAGCGGCAGCACCTCGGCCAGGGGCGTGCCCGGAGCGATGCCGTCGTCGAGGACCATGATCCCGGCGGCGTCCTCGCCGAGCCGCAGCTCGGTGGCGGAGAGGATCATCCCGTTGCTCTCGACCCCCCGCAGCTTTGCCACCCCGAGCGGGCGGTCCGCGCCCGGCAGGAGCGCACCGGGAAGGGCGACCGCCACGGTCTGGCCGGCGGCGACGTTGGGGGCGCCGCAGACGATCTGGCTCGGCTCGCCGGCGCCGACGTCGACCCGGCACAGGCGCAGGCGGTCGGCGTTCGGGTGCGGCTCGGCCGCGAGCACCCGCCCGACCCGGAAGGCGCCCAGGTTGCCGTTCCCGGCCGGCACGCCGATGTGGTGGATCGCCTCGACCAGGGTGCCGGAGCGCGACAGCCGGCCCGCCAGCTCGTCGGGGGGCAGGCCGGGGTCGACGTACTCCTCGAGCCACGACAGGGGCAGCCTCACGCGAACTGCTCCAGCACGCGCAGGTCGCCCTCGAAGAACATCCGCAGGTCGGGCACGCCGTGACGGATCATCGCGATGCGGTCGAGGCCCCAGCCGAAGGCGAAGCCCGTGTACCGCTCGGAGTCGATCCCGCAGCACTCGAGCACGTTCGGGTCGACCATCCCGGCGCCGGCCAGCTCGAGCAACCCCGGGCGGCCCGCCTTGTCCACGTACGAGACCTGCACGTCGACCGAGGGCTCCGTGAAGGGGAAGAAGTGGGGCTGGAGCACGATCTCGCGGTCGGCGCCCAGCAGCTCGCGCGCGAAGTGCAGCATCGTGCCCTTGAGGTGCGCCAGCGTGAGGCCCTCATCGAC
The DNA here is from genome assembly GCA_045403035.1 of Thermoleophilia bacterium. Taxonomy (GTDB): domain Bacteria; phylum Actinomycetota; class Thermoleophilia; order Miltoncostaeales; family Miltoncostaeaceae; genus CAVXDY01. The sequence continues at coordinate 1,072 of JAXIPH010000180.1, forward strand.
CGCGAGGCCCTCCATCTGCTGGAACATCGGGCTGTGGGTTGCATCGATGTCGTCGCGGCGATAGACGAAGCCCGGGGCGATCAGGTAGATCGGCGGCGGCTCGCTCTGCATCGCCCGCACCTGCACCGGGGAGGTCTGGCTGCGCAGCAGCCGGTCCGGGTGACCGGCGATGTAGAAGTTGTCGCTCGACGAGCGCGCCGGGTGCCCCTCGGGCGTGTTGAGCGCGGTGAAGTTGTGCCACTCGGTCTCGACCTCCGGCCCGTCGGCGATCCGGTAGCCCAGGGCCAGGAAGATGTCCTCCATCTCCTGGCGGATCTGCGTGATCGGGTGGAGGGCGCCCAGCGGGTGCGGGTCGCCGGGCAGCGTGACGTCGGCTCGGTCGCGCTCGAGCGCGGCGCCGAGCTCATCGGCCTCGAGCTCCTCACCGCGCGCGGCGAGGGCCCCCTCGATGGCCTGCCGCGCGGCGTTGGCCGCCTTCCCCACCTCTCCGCGGCGCTCGGGCGGGAGGCCTCCGATGCCGGCCAGGATCGCGGCCAGCCGGCTGCGGCGGCCGGTGTGCACCACCCGCGCGTCCTCCAGCTCCGCGAGGCTCGAGGCGGCCCGCACCTGGGCGAGCGCCTGCGCCTCGATATCCGGCAGATCCCGCTCGCTCATCGGGGTCGGAGGGTAGCGGACCCACCCCCGGCGCCGGCGGCCCGCTGACGCCCCGCCTCGGCCATCAGCACCGCGCCGGCGGCGGCCACGTTGAGCGAGTCCGAGCCCGCCGTCTGGGGGATGGTCGTCGTCACCACCGGGCGGCCCGCGGCGAGCTCGTCCAGCACCGTCCCGAGCCCCGACCGCTCGCCTCCGAGCGCCAGCACCAGGGGCCGCGTGAGGTCCACCTCCCACGGCGGCGGCCCGTCGTGGGCGACGGCGCCCACGACATCGAAGCCGTCGCGGGTGGCCAGGTCCGCGGGCGCGACCGCCTCGAGCAGCGGAAGCGCGAAGGTGGCCCCCATCGCCGCCCGCACCGCCCGGGGGTGGAACGCGTCGGCCGACCCGGGGCCCAGGGCCAGCCAGTCGGCCCCGAGCGCCGCGGCGCTGCGCACGAGCGTGCCCACGTTGCCCGGGTCGGCCACGCCGGCCAGGTAGACGCCGAGCGACGGGGGGAACGCCACGTCGCGGAAGCTGCGCACGGGCGGCTGGGGGAGGATCGCCAGCAGACGGGGCGCGGCGGCGAGGCCGCTGGCCTTGGCCATCAGCGAGGCCGGCACGCGGTAGCGCTCCGCCAGACCCGCCGTCGCGACCAGCCGGGGATCGTCGTCGGGCACGCGCTCGTCGTCCACGAGCAGCGCGACCGGCCGCACCCCGCGCGCGAGGGCGGCGTCGATGAGGTCCTCGCCCTCGGCCACCAGGAGCCGCCGCTCGCGGCGAACCTTCTTGGTCTGGAGCGCGATGGCCAGCCGCAGCGCGGGGTTCCGCGCCGAGCTGACGAGCCGCAACCCGCTCCGAGCGCTAGGAGGGGGTCGCGGCGAGCTCTCGTGCCGCGCGGGCCCGGGCGCAGAGCGCGGCGAACGCGGCCGGCTCATGCGTGGCCAGCTCGGCGAGGATCTTGCGGTCGAGCCCCACCTCGGCCAGGCGCAGGCCGTGGATCAGCTCGCCGTAGGTGATGCCGTTCTCGCGCGCCGCGGCGTTGATGCGGGCGATCCAGAGGCGACGGAAGTCGCGCTTCCGGACCCGCCGGTCGCGGTAGGCGTAGCGGAGCGAGCGCTGGACCTGCTCCTTCGCCCGCTTGTACGAGGAGTGCTTGGTGCCCCAGTACCCACTCGCCTGGTCGAGAACCTTGCGCCGCTTCTTGCGGGCGGCGACGGATCGCTTGACGCGCGCCACCGACTACCCCTTCCCCAGCATCCGCTTGACGCTGCGCGTCATCTCCGGGGCCAGCTCGGCCTCCTTGGAGCGGGCGCGCTGATCCTTGCCCGAGACCTTCTCGAGATTGTGCCGAAGGCCGGCGCGCTGGAACAGGACCTTGCCGTTCCCGGTCACCCGGAAGCGCTTGGTCACGGCTCGTCTGGACTTCATCTTCGGCACTCGGAGTTCCCTGGCAGGCGGCGTCGGGCCGTCGGACACCATAGACGACGCGGCGCGGGAGCGGGAGGGGCCCTACTCGGGAGCGGGCTCGGCCCCGACGGGCTCGGGGGGCTCGTCGCCCTTCGAGCGGCCACCCCCCACCGCCGCGGGGGTGGACTCCCGGGCGCGCTCGGCCTCGGCGGCCTCGGCGGCCTCGGCGATGAGGACAGGGCGCGCTTCTACACCGTGCAACAATCCGATTGCGCCCGTTGTCACGACGGGCGGCTGCGCCCCGCCGCCGCGTGGTCACCGCCGCCCACGCGCACCACGAATCTCCGCTTCAGCCATCGCGTGCACCCCTCCGCCGACATCGCCTGTGCCGCGTGCCATGCGACGCCGGGCACGACCGAGCGCATGGCGGTCGCGATGCCGGGGCCGGAACGCTGTCTCGAATGCCACGGCAAAACCGCGCATCTGGACGCAGCGACGCGCTGCGATGTCTGCCATGCGCCGGTCGCCGCCGCGCCGCAGATTCCGGCCGAGCGCATCGCCGGTTATCCCGTGCCTGGCGATCACCGCGCTTCGTGCGCGTCGTAGGGTCTTCGCGCAAACCGGGCTGGCCTCGGACCAACTGGCGAAGACGCGCTCGACCC
>JAXIPH010000231.1:0-3813 GCA_045403035.1 Thermoleophilia bacterium
GGACGGCATCTTCTTCAACCAGGGTCACGTGTGCTGCGCCGGATCGCGGCTGCTCGTCCAGGAGAGCGTCGCCGACGACCTGCTGGACCGGCTGCGGCGCCGCATCGAGCTTCTGCGCGTGGGCGAGCCGCTGGACAAGAACACCGACGTGGGCGCCATCAACTCCGCGGCCCAGCTCGAGCGGATCCAGGGCTTCGTGGAGGGCGCGGCCGCCGCGGGCTGCCGGATCGACCAGCCGGGGCGTCCCCTCCCTGAGCACGGCTTCTTCTTCCCCCCCACCATCGTGAGCGGCGTGGGCGGATCGGAGGAGATCGTGCGCGAGGAGGTCTTCGGCCCGGTGCTGACGGTGCAGACCTTCCGCACCGAGGTCGAGGCCGTCGCGAAGGCCAACGCCACGCGCTTCGGGCTCTCCGCCGGGGTCTGGACCGAGAAGGGCTCGCGCATCCTGTGGATCTCCCAGCGCCTGCGCGCCGGGGTGGTCTGGGCCAACTGCTTCAACCAGTTCGACCCGGCGAGCCCGTTCGGGGGGGTGCGCGAGTCGGGCTTCGGGCGCGAGGGCGGGCGGCAGGGCCTGGCGGAGTACCTCACGCTGGCCCCGGCGGGGACATGAGCGAGCGGCTGGAGGTCCGCAAGACCTACAAGCTGTTCATCGGGGGCGCGTTCCCGCGCTCGGAGTCCGGCCGCACCACCCCCGTCACCGCCGCCGACGGCCGCCTCCTGGCCCACGTGGCGCAGGCCTCCCGCAAGGACGTGCGCGACGCGGTCCGCGCCGCGCGGGCCGCGCAGCCGGGCTGGGCCGGCCGCCCGGCCTACAACCGCGGGCAGATCCTCTACCGCATCGCCGAGGTCCTCGAGGGGCGCGCCGGCCAGCTGGCGGGCGAGCTCGAGGCGGTCGGCGTGGCTCAGGACGACGCCCGCGCCGACGTGGAGGCCGCGGTCGACGCGGCGGTCTACTGGGCCGGCTTCGCCGACAAGCTCGACCAGCTCGTGGGTGCGGTGAACCCAGTCGCGGGGCCGTTCCTCAACCTCTCCAACCCGATCCCCCTCGGGGTCTGCGCCCTGGCCTGTCCGGACGACGGCGGGGTGCGCGGCGTGCTCGGCCTGGTCGGCCCGGCGATCATGGCCGGGAACGCCGTGGTCGCGCTGGCCGGCGGCCCCGCCGCGCTCGTCACGAGCACGCTGGGCGAGGTCGTCGCCACGTCTGACGTGCCGGGCGGGGTAGTGAACCTGCTGACGGGGGACGGCCGGGCGCTGCTGCCGTGGCTCGCCGACCACGACGACGTGGACCTGATCGACCTGAGCGGCGCGCCCGCCGACATGGCGGCCGACCTGGAGGCGCGGGCGGCCGACAACCTCAAGCGCACCGCCCGCACGCACGGGGCCGAGGACATCCGCACGGCCATGGCGTTCTGCGAGATCCGCACGGTCTGGCACCCCGCCCGTATCTAGCCCCGCGGTGATCCGGTTGAGCGAGGAGGTCGCGGCGGCGCTCGCCGCGGGCCGCCCGGTCGTGGCCCTGGAGTCGACGATCATCGCCCACGGGCTCCCGCGCCCCGACAACCTGCGCGTGGCGCGGGAGATCGAGGCGGCCGTTCGCGCCGAGGGGGCGGTGCCGGCGACGGTGGCCGTGCTGGGCGGCGAGGTGCGCGTGGGCCTCGACGCCGCCGCGCTGGAGGAGATCGCCGCGCGCGAGGACGTCGCCAAGCTCGGGATCCGCGATCTCGGTCCGGCCCTCGCGCGCGGCGTGCCCGGGGCGACCACGGTGGCCAGCACGGCGTACGTGGCCGCCCGGGCCGGCATCGGGGTCTTCGCCACCGGCGGGCTCGGCGGCGTCCACCGGGGCGCCGGGACGACCTTCGACGAGTCGGCCGATCTCCTCGCCCTGGCGGGCGCGCCGATCGTGGTGGTCTGCGCCGGCGTGAAGTCGATCCTCGACATCGGCGCCACGCTGGAGCGGCTGGAGACCCTGTCCGTGCCGGTGCTGGGCTTCGGCACCGACCGCCTCGCGGGCTTCTACCTCGCCGACTCCGGGCACCCGGTGCCGTGGCGGGTGGACACGCCGGACGAGGTGGCGGCCGTCCAGCGGGCTCGGCGGGGGCTCGGGCTGCCGCAGGCCGTCGTCGTGGCCAACCCGCTGCCCGAGGCCGAGCAGATGGACCCCGCGATGCACGACCGGGTCCTGACGGACGCGCTCGCCGCGGCGGAGGCCGGCGGGGTGGCGGGGGTGGACGTCACCCCATTCGTCCTCGCGCGCTTCCACGAGCGCACGGCCGGCGAGAGCCTTCGTGCGAACATCCGCCTGGTGCTGCGGAACGTGGCGCTCGGCGGGCGCATCGCGGGGGCGCTCGGCGCGTGAGCAGGGGGCCGATCGTGGTGGTGGGCGACGTCATGACCGACGTGCTCGCCGCCTTCGACCGCCCGCTCGTCCCCGCGGGCGACACGCCGGCGTCGATCGCGGTGCGCCCGGGTGGATCGGGAGCCAACACCGCGGCGTGGCTCGGGCACCTGGGCGTCGCCACCGTCTTCGTGGGTTGCGTCGGCGACGACTCCTTCGGTCGCGAGGCCGCCCGCGCCCTGCGCGAGGCCGGCGTGACGCCGCGCCTGGCCATCGCCGGGGCGGCCACGAGCGGCACCTGCATCGTGCTGGTGGACGCGACGGGGGAGCGCACGATGCTGCCCGACTCGGGGGCGAACGCCCGGCTGGCGCCCGAGCACCTGCCCCGCGACGTCTTCCTCACCGGGGGTCACCTGCACCTGTCGGGCTACACGCTGCTGCGGCCCGCCACCCGCCCGGCGGCGCTGGCCGCCCTGGCCAAGGCCCGCGCGGCCGGAATGCCGACCTCGATCGACGCGGTGTCCGCCGCGCCCCTGGCGGACGCCGGAGGGGAGTCGTTCCGGCACCTCGCGAGCGGCGTGGACGCGGCCCTCGTCACGCTCGACGAGGCCGAGGTCCTCTGCGGCTCCCGCGACCCCGATGCCATCGCGGCCGCGCTCCTTCCCGGCTTCCGGGAGGTGGTGCTCAAGCTCGGCGCGGGCGGAGCGGAGTGGCGCGGCCCCGGCGGCGGGCTCGCGCGGGCCCCGGCCGCCGCCCCGGCCGGGCCCGTGGTGGACACGACGGGCGCCGGCGACGCCTTCGCCGCGGGCTGGCTCGCGGCCCGGCGTGAGGGACGGGAGCCCGTGACGGCCTTGTCACTGGCCTGCGCCCTGGCGGCGACGGCCGTCACCCGCCGCGGGGCACGGCCCTAGGCAGTGCTGGCCGTCGGCGTCGAGGGTGATCAGTCCCGTTCGAAGACGTTGAGGATGTTGCCGTCCGGGTCCTTGAACCAGGCCGCCCTCGCGCCCGGAAGCGCGGCGATCCCGTCTTCGGTCTTGAGCCCCGGAAAGTCGTACTCCTCGAGGGCGACGCCCCTGTCGCGAAGCTCCTTCACCGTCGTCCCGATGTCGTCGACGTGCCAGGCTGCGAGCGTAGCCGGCGACTTGCCGGCGTTTTGCGCGGTAAGGTAGGTGAACACGCCGGTTCCGGCTCCACACTCGTATTCCAGGCTGCCGTCGGCAAGAGGCACACCCACGACCGACAGGCCGAGGAGGCCCTCGTCGAAGCGGCGAGCCCGATCGACATCCCCGACGGGACTGGCCGTCGTCACACGCTTGTCTCCCAGCACCTCTGCACTCCTATTTCGGCCACATGAACTCCTCTACGCGCTGGTCAGTAGACCACAGAGGGGATCCAGCGGCCATCCGGGTCCCGGCACTCGCCGATGGCCATGCGGCTCATCGGCTTGCCGGGGCGCGCAGGCCCGCCCTGCGCGCTGG
>JAXIPH010000077.1:0-3805 GCA_045403035.1 Thermoleophilia bacterium
GGACCGCGGTGCGTGCGTGCGCGGTACCAGTAGCCGTCGTTGAGGACGTACCAGAAGACGCCGTAGCGGAAGACGTCGTAGTTGTAGTCGTCCTCCAGCACGTAGACCGTGCTGCCGGGCACCACGACCACGCGGGGCTCCCGATGGAAAACGATCGGAGGCGGTGGCGGCGCGTTGCCTATGGTGACGCTCCACCCGACGCTGGTGCCGGCCAGGGCCCCGGTCGGTGTGGCGACAAGAACGGCGAACAGGAACCACAAGAGTCGGTTGCGGTGCATGTGCGAGTCCTTTCTCCTGGGAGGGCAGCCGCTACCCCGGCCACGGCGTGCCGCGGCGGCGTAGGGAGGCCGTCCTGCCAAGGGAAGGATGCACCGCATGTGCCACCGGTGGCCCACCGGGAGCGAAGCCGTAACGGGGTGGCAGATAACGACATCGGTACGATCAAAACGCCCGGTTCGTGCGTCGGGCCGGCCCGTCGCGTCCGACCCGCCGCACACGACAACGCGACGATTGCAAAAGGCGCCCTTGCGGACTGCAGCTCGCCGTGGTCCCTGGGCACCGAATTGGAGGCGCCGCGCCCCCGTCTTGGCGGGGGTCGAGGTCGGCGGCTGGTCACCAACCGGGGTCGCCCGGACCCGGTGCGTACCCGGGCCCGTCGGGGGAGCGGCTGAGGAAGCCCGCCCGCATTCGACCGGGACGCGACGGCGCTCGTCGTTCGGCGCTTGATTCGCGGCCGGCGCCGCTCCTAGGGTTCGCAGTCTCTGCCCGCAGTCGGCCCCTCCCCTCACTGCCAGGAGCCACGCGATGTGCCAGTCCCTCCGCCGCCACGTCCTCGGCGCGCTCGCCGCAGCCTGCTCGCTCGCGGTCCTCCCACAGCCGGCGTCGGCGGTGACGCCGCGCGTGCACGCCATCGTCGGCGCGCGTGTCGTCACGGCGCCCGGCCACACGATCGAGAACGGTACCGTGGTCATGCGCGACGGCGTCATCGTCGCGGTGGGGGCGGGGATCCCGGTCCCCGCCGACGCGCGGATCTGGGAGGGCGACAGCCTCACCGTCTATCCCGGCCTGATCGACGCCTACGTGCTGCCCGCCGAGTCGCCGGGCCAGGCGCCGCAGCCGCAGGGCGGCCGCCCACGCATGCCGGCGCCGGCGCCCTCGCGCGGCGCCGCGCACGCGGTGTCGTCGGTGCACGCCGAGACCCGCATCAGCGAGACGGAGCCGCTCTCGAAGGAGCAGGCCGAGGGGCTGCGCGCGGCGGGATTCGCCACCGTGCAGGTGGCGCCGCGCACCGGCATCGTGCGCGGGCAGAGCGCGGTGGTCGGGCTGCGGAGCGGCGAGCCGAATGACGTTATCGTCAAGGCCGACGCAGCCCAGGTCGTGGCGCTCCAGCCATCCCGCGAGGGGTACCCGGGCTCGCTGATGGGCGCGATCGCGGTCATCCGCCAGGCGTTCATCGACGCGAAGTGGTACCGGGACGCGCTCGCCGTCTACCACCGCGCCCCGCAGGGCAAGGAGCGGCCGGAGGTCAATCTCTCGTGGGCCGCGCTGGAGCCGGTCATCGCGGGCCGGCAGCCGGCGCTGTTCGTGGCGGACGAGATGCTCGAGGTGCTGCGCGCGACCTCCCTCGCGCGCGAGGCGGGCGTCACGGCACAGATCGTGGGCGGGGGCGACGAGTACAAGCGGGTGAGGGAAATCGTCGCGACCGGCGTGCCGCTCATCGTGCCGGTCGGTTTCCCGGAGGCGCCCGATCTGTCCGATGCCGATGCCGCGGTGGACGTCTCGACCGAGGAGCTGCGCCACTGGAACCAGGCCCCGGAGAACCCGGCGACCCTGGCGAAGCACGGCGTCGCGTTCGCGCTCACCGCGAACGGCCTCAAGGACGTGAAGAGCTTCCGCGCCAATGTGGGCAAGGCGATCGAGCGCGGGCTCACGCGCGATCAGGCGCTGGCGGCGGTGACCACGACCCCGGCGCGGCTGCTTGGGCTCTCCGACCGGCTCGGCACCATTGCGCCGGGCCGGATGGCGAACCTCACCGTGGCACGCGGCGAGCTGTTCTCCGAGCAAGGCAAGATCGCCGAGGTGTGGGTGGACGGCGACCGGTACGACGTCTCGGGCGCCGCCGGTTCGAGCGCGAAAGGCAATTGGAGTCTCGCGTGGGACCGTGCGCGTCACACGCTGATGGTCGAGGCGGACAAGGACACGACCGTCCGGCTGGTGGTGGGGACCGACACACTAAAGGCGACCGGCGTCCGTTACCAGGGCACTCGGATCGTGTTCACCGTCCAGCGCGGGAGCGAGCCGGCCGAGACGTTCGACCTGACGGCGAAGCACGACGTGCTGCGCGGCTCGCTCACGGTGGGCTCCGGCTCGCACCGGGTGCTGGGGGTGAGGAAGCCGGACGCCGAGAAGGGCGCGGGCGGAGGGGGTGCCAGCGCGGGCGGCGCACCCGGTGAGCGGCCGGACCGGGCCGCCGACAAGGCGAAGGACGAACCGGTCACCACGCCGGTGGTGATGGGGAACACCGAGGCCTGGCGCATGCCGTCACCGGCGGCGCCGCTGGCGGTGCTGGTGCGCAACGCCACCGTCTGGACCGCCGGCCCCGAAGGCACCGTCGAGAACGCCGATCTCCTGGTGCGCGCGGGCAAGATCGCGGCGGTGGGGAAGGGCCTGACGGCGCCCGCCGGGGCGGTGGTCATCGACGGCACTGGCAAGCACGTGGCGCCCGGCATCATCGACGAGCACAGCCATTCGGCCATCCTCGGCAACGTGAACGAGTGCACGAACAGCGTGACCTGCGAAGTGCGCATCCAGGACGTCGTCAACTCGGAGAGCGTCAACATCTATCGGCAGCTCGCGGGCGGTACCACGATCATGCACCTGCTGCATGGCTCGTGTAACGCGATTGGCGGCCAGCTCGCGGTGATCAAGAACAAGTGGGGGGAGCCGCCCGACCGCCTGCTGATGGCGAGGGTCGCGCCGACCGTGAAGTTCGCGCTCGGCGAGAACCCCAAGCAGTCCAACTGGGGCGCCGATCGCCCGAATCCTCCGCGCTACCCGCAGAGCCGCGCCGGGGTGGAGCAGGTCATCCGCGACGCGTTCACCCGCGCCCGCGACTACAAGGCCGAGTGGGCCGAATGGAGCGCCAGGAAGCAGGGCCTGCCGCCGCGCCGGGACATCCAGCTGGAGGCGCTGGCGCAGATGATCGACGGACGGATGCTCATCCACTGCCATTCGTACCGGCAGGATGAAATTCTAATGTTGATGCGGTTGTGCGAGGACTTCGGGTTCAAGGTCAACACGTTCACCCACATCCTCGAGGGCTACAAGGTGGCCGACGAGATGGCCACGCACGGGGCTTCGGCGATGGGCTTCAGCGACTGGTGGGGCTACAAGTTCGAGGTCATCGACGCCATTCCCTACAACGGCTACATCATGTGGGACCGGGGCGTGAACACCGGCTTCAACTCGGACGACTCGGAGCTGGCCCGCCGGCTGAACACCGAGGCTGCCAAGGCGGTCAAATACGGCGGCGTGCCCCCCGAGGAAGCGATCAAGTTCGTCACCCTGAACCCGGCGCGGTCGCTCAGGATCGATGATCGCGTGGGCTCGCTGGTGGTGGGCAAGGACGCCGATTTCTCCATCTGGAACGGAAGCCCGCTCTCCCCCTACGCGGTCTGCGAGCAGACCTGGATCGAGGGGCGCAAGTACTTCGACCGTGCCGAGGATCTGGCCGGGCGTGCGGCCCTCGCGAACGAGCGCGACGCGCTGGTCGCCCGGGTCAAGGCGCAGAAGAAGGAGGGGCCCG
>JAXIPH010000029.1:0-6014 GCA_045403035.1 Thermoleophilia bacterium
CGCCCGCGCCCGAGGCGGGCATGCGATCCACGAAGCCGAGCACCCTGACCCCGTAGCGTGGCTCGCGCCGGAGCTTCCGGGCGATCCGGCGCGCGACCGGATCGGTGCCGAGCACCACGAGGTTCTCGGGCTCCGGTCTCCCTGGGCGGATCAGGGCCCTGGTGAGGGCGCGGCCGACCAGGAGGAGGACGATCGCGAGCGCCCAGAAGAGGTAGGCCTCCGACAGGGTCGGGGCGTGGGAGCCCACAAGGCGCGCCGCGCCAGACCAGAGCCAGATGGCAACCGTCGCGACGAGCACGATGCGCCCGAGGCCCCGCACGGCCCGCGCGTCGCCGAGCGCCACGGGACCATAGAGGCCGTAGGCGCGCATGCCGATGAGCCACAGGCCGAGCGTGCACGCCAGCAGAGCGGCCTGCGCGAGGTCGGGGCGCTGGCCGCTGACCCAGGCCGCGATGGCGTACGCGCCGACCAGGGCGCAGGCATCCGAGACCACCAGACGGAGGTCGGAAACCCTTCGAGGCCGCCTTGCCCAGTCCGACAACTCGTCCGTGGGATGAGTGCCTATCGAGCGGCTCATCGCCAGGTTCATCACGGCCTCTCTGCGAGCGACGCTAACCCTCCCAGAAACGCCGAAGCTGAGCAAGCGACGGGATCGTCAGTGCGGCCGGCCGACGCCGACGATCTCGGACAGGAGATCCTCGAGGCCCCGCACGGAGCGCTCGGCCGTGAAGTGAAGCTCGACTCGGCGCCGTCCGGCCAGGCCCATCGCGCGCGCCTCCTCGGGGTGCTGGAGCAGCTCGAGCACGCGGCGCCCGAGGGCCCCAGAATCCCCCGCCGGTACGAGATGGCCGGTCACCCCGTCCTCGACGATCTCGGGGATCGCTCCGACGGCCGTCGCCACGACGGGCACCGCCGTGGCCATCGACTCGAGCGTCGCGTAGGGAAAGCAGTCGTTGGCCGAGGAGAGGACGGACACGTCGAGAAGCGCGAGGATCCGAGACACGTCGTGCCGCTTTCCGGCGAAGACCGTGCGGTCCGCGAGGCCGAGTCGGCGGGCCAACTCCTCGAGCTCGGCTTGGAGGGGCCCGTCGCCCAGGATGAGGAACCACGCGTCCGGCCTGCCGTCGGCGACGACGCGGGCCGCGCGCAGGAACATCGCGTGGTCCTTCTCCGGCCGTAGCCGGGCCAGGATGCCGACGACCGGGTCGCCAGAGCCGACGCCGAGATCGCGCGAGAGCGCAGCATCCCGCTCCCCCCCGGGCCGGACCGGAAAGCCGGAGAGATCAATGCCGTTCGGAACGATCCGGATCTTCCGCCGAGGCACCCCGAGCTCGTCGACCAGGAAGGGAACCTGCGCCGCGGCGACCCCGACGCAATAGTCGGTCATGGGCGCCAGCAGGCGCTCCGACCGCCGGTCGAGGGGGTGCCGCCGGGTGTAGCCGCAGGAGTGCTTCCAGGCCGCCACGACCGGCACGCCGGTCAGGGTCGCCGCGATGCGCCCCACCACGTCGGCGTTGAGCGGAAACGTGAGCACGACATGCGGGCGGAACTGCCGAAGCTCCGGCACCAGCCCGCGGAGCGCGCGGAGCGCCTGCCGGCGCTTCGGGCAGCCAAGGTTGACGCACCTGACCCCCGCGTCGATGAGCGCCCGAAAGTAGTCGCCCTCGTCCTGGACGCAGCAGACGACGATCTGGAATCGATCCCGGTCCAGTGCCGGCAGCACCGTCACGAGATGACGCTCGGCCCCTCCGGCCCAGAGGACCGAGGTGACCACCATCACCCGGATGGGTCGGGGGCCGTCGGTCATCGCGCGGCGGCCTGGGCCGCGCTGGGGGCACTCCCCCTGGCTGCGAGCGTCCGGAAGAGCGCCTCGTAGCGGACCACCGTGGTTCGGATGTCGAACTCCCGCTCAGCGCGTCGACGGGCGGCGGCGCCCATGCGTGCACGGAGGGCCGGGTCGAACAGGAGGCGACGCAGGCACGCCGCGAGGGCCAGGTGGTCGCCGGCGCGGAACAGGAGCCCCTCCTCGCCGTCGGAGACCATCTCCGGAAGGCCACCCCGGTCGCACGCCACGACCGGCAGCCCGGCGGCCATGGCCTCCATGACGGCGAGGGGATAGGCCTCGAGGCGGGAGGGGAGGCACTTGAGGTCGAACGCAGGGAGGATGTCGTGGACGTCCCGCCGCCGGCCGGCGAAGACGACCCGATCGGCCAGGCCGAGCTCGCCGGCCAGTCGTACGAGTGCCTCTTCCAGCGGCCCGAAGCCCACCAGCACGATCCTGAGCCGCGGCGTGCAGGTCGCGAGCTCGGCGGCGGCCCGCAGGAGCACGTCGTGCCCCTTGACGGGACGAAAGCCGGCCACGGTTCCGACCACGAGGTCCGAGTCGCCGAGTCCGAGAAGCCTCCGCCCCCGCGCCCGGGCGTCCGGACTTGGCGGAGGGCCGACCGGGATCCCGTTCCGGATGTACGCGAGCGGAGCCCGGCGCCATGGGCGCCGGCCCAGGCCCTGCTCCTGCTCGAGGATCCGCCCCTGGGCGGGCGCGATCAGCACCAGGGCATCACTGAGGAACATCGTGCCCATCATCCAGCGGGGGAGGCGCTCCTCCTCACCGAACGCGTGCACGGCGACGACGGTGGCCGGCCGGCGGGCCAGCCGGGCGGCCAGGCGGCCGAAGAATACCGGCGCGTGCTCCGTCATCGTGAGCACGACGTCCGGGCCCTCGTGGCCGAAGCGGTGTACGAGGCGAGGCAACGTGGTCGGGTCGTAGCGGCCGCGCCGCCCGAGCACCTCGAGCGGCACGCCGCGCTCCGCGACCTCGCCCCCCAACGTGCCGGGCTCGCGCAAGCACAGCACCTCGGCACGGAAGGCGCCCCGGTCCAGTCGCGACAGCACCTCCAGCGTCAGGACCTCGGCCCCTCCCGTGCCCATCCGGTCGCAGAGCAGGCAGACCCGGATGCGGCCGTCCGCCCCCGCCCGCGTGCGCCGGCGTGGAACCGAGGATGGTCTGCGTCCTACGCTACCGGCCATGCCAGCGTGGCGACGGCGGGAGGGGGGGTCGGCGGCCCGCGGGAGCCCCGCGCCGGCGCCGGTCGTCCCGCCGCCCGATCGGGGCCAGCCGCCGGAGGCGGGAGGCGGCCCTCCACCGGGGGGCCTCAGCGGCCTGGTCCTGCGCGGCGCCGCGTTCAGCGGGGCGGGCTTCGCATCCCGCCAGGTCATCAGCTTCGCCACCAGCCTCGTGCTGGCTCGGCTTGTGACCCCGGCGCAGTTCGGGACCTTCGTGACGGGCATGATCATCATCGAGCTCGGCGGCTCGCTCGCCGGCTCGGGCATGTTGGCGGCGCTCATCCAGCGACGTGACCGGCTGGAAGAGGCAGCCAACACCGCCCTGCTGGCCACGGTGGCCGGCGGTCTCGCCATGGCCCTGACGCAGGCCGCGGCCGCGCCGCTCTGGGGCGCCTTCTTCCACAGCGACGAGGTCGCGGCCGTGGCGGCGGTCACCTCGGGAATGCTCCTCCTCTCCACCGCGGCAATCGTTCCGAACGCGCTGCTCCAGCGCCGGTTCTCGTTCGTGCGGCGGGCCGTCGTCGAGCCCCTGACCGCGGTGACCTACGGCGCTGTGGCCATCGGTGCCTGCGCTGCAGGGCTGGGCACCTGGGGCCTTGTCGTGGGCACCTACTCCGCGTCGGTCGTGGCCCTCTCGCTCACCTGGGCCCTCGCGCGCTGGCGGCCGCGGCCCGGACTCGCCACGATCCCGATGTGGCGGGAGCTGGCGCGCTTCGCGCGCCACATCGTCGCCAGCACCGCGCTGGAGCGCGTGGTGCTGGTGGCCCCCGTCGCCGTGCTCGGCCGCTTCACGGGGCAGCCCGCCGTCGGCAACTTCGGCTACGCGTTCCGGATGGCGATCCTCCCGCGCTCGGCGGCCATCGACGTGGGCTCGTTCGTCCTGCTTCCGGCCTTCGCAGCCATCGCCGACGAGGTCGAACGCTTTCGTGCCGCTTTCCTGCGCTCGCTGCGGATGCTCTGCATCGTGGCGATGCCCTCGAGCATCATCCTGCTGCCCCTCGGCGCGCCGCTCGTGGCCGTGCTGTTCGGTTCGCAGTGGCGTCCGGCCGGGACCGCGCTGGCCGCCCTCTGCCTCTACAGCCCGGGCCTCGCGCTCGTGGACCTGGCGCTCGAGGCCTTCAAGTCCACGGGCCGTCCGGCGGTCATCACGCGGATGATCGCGGTGCGGAGCGCGACGGCCATCGCCCTCATGATTGCCCTGGTCCCCTTCGGGCTCACGGGGGTGGCGACGGCCCTCTCGCTCGGGGCCGTCATCGCCGGCGCGTATGCGTTGTGGCTGGTGGACCGCGTTCTCGGGGTGCCGCTGGGCGAGATGCTTCGAGCCGTCTGGCCTCCCCTGGTGGCTGCGGGCCTGATGGCCGGCGGCGTGCTCGCCCTCGACCGGCTCGCGCTGCACGCCGGCGACCACGGCACGGTGCTGGGACTCGTCCTGCTCGGCGTGGAGGGCCTGGTGGGCGCGGGAAGCTACCTGGGCGCGTTGGCCGTGCTCAGCCCGCGCGACGCTCGAGCCCTCGCCCGCGCGGTGCGCCGTCGCCTTCCGGGCGGTCGGGGCGAGCCGGCCGCCTCGTAGCCGACGCGGACGGCTCACGGCCGGACGAGATCGGCGACGAGCTGCTGCGGCGGCACAGGCGCGACCGCCTCGACGGCGACCCGGTCGGCCAGGCCGATCACCATCCCCGCCCAGGCGAAGATCACCCCGTTGACATAGGGGAAGAGCCGCATGTCGATGAAGCTCTCGTTCAGGAACCACGCGATCGCCGCGCACCAGAACGCGAGCACGAGCCGCCGGGACAGGAAACCGGAGGCCGGCAGCGCCCGCCACGCCTGGCGGCTCTGCATCACGATGGACAGGAGCACCGCGATCCACACGGCCAGCCCCACAAGACCGAGCTCGACCGCGATGGCGAGCTCGGTGTTATGCCCGATAGCACCGTATCCGCGCCTCCAGTCGATCTGGCCCCAGGCACGATGGTGCCAGGTGTTCAGGATGCCGTAGCGGCCGAGCCCCCACCCGAAGACGGGCTTCTCGCCGACGGCCCACAGGCCGGTGGCGGCGATGTTGAGCCGGTCCTCCACCTCGAGCGAGGATCCGAGCCCTCCCTGGGCGCGGTCGCTGCTCTGGAGCGTGCTCAGGTTGGAGACGACGGCGACGGCGAGCACGGCGAGGGCCAGGACGAACGCGCGTCGCCAGCCGCGCCAGAACAGGGCGCAGAAGACCAGTACGGCGAGCGCGGCGAAGATCGGCCCCCGGGTGTGCGTGAAGAAGACCCCGACCAGCATCACCGGGATGGCGGCGGCGGCGATCCCGCGGCGGCGCACCTCCGGCTGCGTCGCGAGATAGATGGCGGCGACCAGGCTCAGGACGAGCGCAGTCCCCGTCGGCGCCCCGTTCAGGAAGATGCCGCGCGCCCGGCCCTGCCCGGGCGTCACGAGACCCACGTTCTGGTTGAGGATCTCCCGCGGGAAGACGAGCGAGCGGGGGCCGAACTCGGTGAAGATGTTGGTCAGGCCCAGGTACAGGCCCACCGCGGTCAGGAACCAGAGGAAGCGCAAGACGCGCGCCCGGTCGGTGAGGAGCCGCCTGCCGAGCAGGAAGAGCGCGAAGGGGAAGAACACGCCCGTCTGGATGGCCTGCACCATCGAGAGCGGCTCGGCGTAGTGGGGCGCGATGTCCGCGCTGAGCGGCGGAAGCGCGTGGGCCGCGACGGCCGAGGCGAGGTTGACGACCAGGTACCCGGCCATGAGCGCCTCCGTGAGGCCGAAGCGCCCGAGGTCGCCGCCACGGCCGGCGACCTCGACGAGCCAGGCGGCCACCAGGGCGACGAACGCGAGCCGGTCGAGCTCCAGCGGCCCGCTTCCGGCGTATGCGGTGCTGATCAGCGCGGCCGTGAGCCACAGGAGGATTCCGAAGCTCGCGTCGCGCCAGAGCAGGTACGCGACCAGCATCGCCA
>JAXIPH010000114.1:0-5119 GCA_045403035.1 Thermoleophilia bacterium
GCTGGCCCCGCGAGATGAGGACGTCACGGCCGCTCGCCAGGGCGACCAGGGCCAGGAGCACCGCGCCGGCGTTGGTGTTGGCCACGCAGGCCGCCTCGGCGCCGGTCAGCGCGCACAGGTGGGCGACGACGTGGTCGTGGCGGGAGCCCCGCTCACCGCTCCGGGGCTGCCATTCGAGGGTCGTGTACCCGCTCGCGCGGACGGCGGCCTCCACGGCCTCCGCCGCCAGCGGGGCGCGCCCCAGGTTCGTGTGCAGGATCACCCCGGTGGCGTTCAGCACGGGCCGCAGCGAGGGCCGCAGCGAGGCGCTCACCTGCTCGGCCAGGCCCTCGCCGCCGGCCCGCCGCGCACGGCGCTCGGTCAGCGCCTCGCGCACCGCGTCGACCACGCGCGCGCGGGGGTGGTGGCCCACGAGGGCCGCGATGTCGGGGTCGTGAAGGGCGGCGTCCACCGAGGGCAGCGCCCGGCGCGGGTCGCTCATCCGGTGGGCACCACGCAGGCGGTGTGGGAGAGGCGGGCCGCCGTCAGGGCGGCCCTAGTACTTGGCGTTGTTGGCGAGCGCATCGCCCCGCCCCAGGATGCGCCCGCCGACGGAGCGGCGTGCGATGAACGGGAACATGACCACCTCCCGCGCGGAGACATGGGAGAACCCGAGCGTGTGGCCACTCTCGTGGACCACCACGCTCTGAAGGTCGAGCCCGCGCCGGCGGCTGCCGGTGAAGTACACGCGGCCGCGGTCCACGCGGATGTCGCTCTCGGTGGCGCGGGTGCCGATCGTCCAGGTGATCGTGCACGCCACCGAGCCCCGGCAGACCCCGCCGAGCCCATCGGTCTCGCTGAACTCCACCACGTTCCGGCCGTCCCGGCCCGCGCGGCGCGTCGTGCTCCCGCGGTAGGCGAACCGCGCCCGCGAGAGGTCGGGCAGGGTGCGGCAGTGTGAGCGGTTGGCGTTCCACACCCCCCGGGCGCGGCGGATCGCGCCGAGGGCCGCGCTGCGCCCGATGCTCGCGGGCAGCGTCCGAGGGTTGAGCCGCCAGGCGATCGGGAAGCTGGTCCAGCGATAGCCGGCGTTGGCCGAGGCGGCGGACCCGCAGCGCACCCGGGCCCCCTGGGATGCCGCACCCGCCGCCCCCGCGGGCGGGACGCGCAGGGCCTCGACCACCACCCTCAACCGGCCGCGGCGGTCGAAGAAGCGCGCGTCCGTGTAGGCGTCGGCCGCCTCGTCGACCGTCGCGACGGCCAGCACCGACCCGTCGGCACGCCGCACGGTCACCTCCGAGCCGCCCGGCACGGGCTCCACGGACGCGCTGCCGCCGGTGGGGGGCTCGAGTTCGGGTGGGGCGCCAGGGAAGTCGCCCCAGGCGGGGGCGGGCGGGGCCTCGGGCGCCGCCGGCGCGGTGGTCCCGCCTCCGGTGGGGGCGGTCCCTGCCCGGGTGGTGGTCCCGGCCGTCGCGGCGCCCGAGCCCCCCTCGTCGCGGACGGCGACCACCGCGATCACGGCGGCGACCACCGCGATCGCGGCGCAGCCCGCGGCCGCCAGTGCCACCCCGCGCCGGTTCACTGCGCGCCGCCCTCCACGGTCGCGGTGCGGGCGAGGCTGGCCGCGATCTCCTCGACCAGGAGCCGGACGTGACCCTGCACGGCGGCGGCCTCCCCGATCCGGCCCTGGGTGTCGAGGTCGCCCACCCCGCGGCGCGCGGCCTCTTTCCTGGCGGTGCGGTCGAACTGGAGGATGAGGCGCGAGAGATCCCGCCGCCGTTCGGCCATCGCGGCGAGCACCTCCGGGCCGAGGCCGTCCGCCGCGGGGCCGAGCCGCCCCTCCAGGGCCAGCAGGAAGAGCCGGATCCATCCGCCGATGCGCACGCTGCGCCAGAGCGCCTCGTCCAGCGAGGGGTCCGCGCCCGGGCTCACCCCGAACTGGAGGTGCTCCTCCAGCGCGATGGCGCCGGCGCCGGTCGCGACATGCTCCTCGTAGAGCGGCCGGGCCTCCTCGAACCAGTCGTGGAGGTCGTCCGAGAGGCCCGCGATGGCGCTGCGGACGGGCTCGGCCGCCGTCGCCTCGAGCGCGCTCGCCGCGAATCGCAGGTGCGCCCGGATGGCGGGATCCCCCGCCATGGCGGCGCCCTCGTCGTCGCGCCCCTCCTCGGCCACCAGCTCGCGCAGCCGGGCTCCGTTGCGACGCATCCAGCCGAGGGCCTCCGCCGCCTCGATCGGCCCCCCGGTGATCGGGTCGTCGCTCGCCACCGGCGAAGACTAGTGCGTGGGAGGGGGAGACTGGCTAGAGGGAGTCCCCCTTGCGCCGGTTGCAGGTGGCGCAGAGGAGCTGGAGGTTGTCCGCGCTGGAGCCTCCCCCGAGGGCCACCGGGATGACGTGGTCGAACTGCAGCAGCTCGTCGCTGCCGCACTCGGCGCAGCGTCCCCCGTCCCGCCGGAAGACCGCGCGGCGCACGTCTTCGGGGATCGCCGTCCGGCGCGGCCCGCCCGCCTCCGCGTCGGCGTGCATGGCGTCCTTGGCCCGCTCGATCCGCCGCCGCCGGCGGCGCTCCCGCTCGAGCACGAGCGCCATCACCTCGTCGGCGTCGAGGCCGTCGTCCTCCCAGAAGAAGCGGTCCCGGAACATCCACCAGGTGCGGCGCTCCTCCACGGCGACGGGCACCGGAACCTCGCGCTGGTCACGCTCGATCGCGCGGTGCGCCGGCACGGAGATCGCGCCGAACAACCGCCGCCCGCTCACGAAGCGACGGCGCAGGAAGCCCTGCTCGTAGCGGGCATGTGGGTCCTCGCGCAGCACGACGGCCCATCACGCTAACCCCGGCGCCGGACGCCGGACGCGGTACTCAGCTCTCGGGTGGAGGCTTGCGCTCCATCAGGTCGGGCCGGCTGCCCGAGATGCCGAGCCACACGAGGCCCAGGATGGCGCAGGCCAGGATCAGGCCTCCGGCAATCAGGAGGCCCGCGAGCGTGTATCCGAGCGACATCATGCGGCGCAGCCTACCCTTCGATCGTGCCCGCGATCCGCCCCGCCCCCGTCATCGGCATCTGCGCCGCGATGGAGCGCGCGCGCTGGGCGGTGTGGGATCTCCCCGCCGCGCTGGTCCCCATGAACTACATCGAGCAGGTTCAGCGCGCCGGCGGGGTCGCGGTGCTCATCCCGCCGGATCCGGCCTTGGTGGACGACCCGGGGCGGATCCTCGACCGCATCGACGGCCTGATGCTGGTGGGCGGCCCCGACGTGGAGGCCTCGCGCTACGGCGCGGCGCCCCACCCCGCGGCCGAGCCGCCCGTGCGTCTGCGCGACGCCGTCGAGATCGCCCTGATGCGGGGGGCGAGCGAGCGCGGGCTGCCGGTCCTGGGCATCTGCCGCGGCATGCAGGTGATCAACGTGGCCCGCGGCGGCACCCTGCGCCAGCACCTTCCGGAGGACCTCGGCGGCGAGGAGCACCGGCGCGTCTCCGGCAGCTTCGCCGGCAACGAGCACCCGGTGCGGCTCGCCGAGGGCTCGCGTGCCGAGGCGGCGGCGGGGAAGGATCCCCGGCCGGTGACCTCCCACCACCACCAGGCCGTGGACGACCTGGGGACGGGCCTGCGCGTGACCGGCTGGCACGACGCCGACGGTGTCGCCGAGGCGCTCGAGGGCGAGGACGCCGCGTGGCTCGTGGGCGTGCAGTGGCACCCCGAGACCGATCCCGGCAGCCCCGTCATCGCCGCGCTGGTGGCGGCGGCGGGCGAAAGACGGCGAGAGGGCGTGGACCGAAGAGAAGGGGGCGACTCCTCGATCCCCGCCGCTCGCCCTTGCGAACGAAGCTGACCCGGTTGGCAGTGCACTCCACCCCGCTCGCACCCGGAGTCTCGGTTGCGGCGCCTCCCCGTTCCTTGGCCCTCGGTCCAGGGTATGGGGGGGAGGTTTGCTCCACCGGGCGGGGGGATGGCCTCGCGGACCCGCCCTAGCAGCAGGGGTCCGGCGGGCAGCAGGGGTCGGGTGGGCAGTCCGCCGACGGCGCGGGGGGCGGCTCCTTGACCTTCGGGCCCTCGGTCCCGCCGGGCTCGGTCGCGCCGGGCTCGATCCCGCCGGGCTCGATCCCCTTGGGCGGCTCGGGCGAGGTCGTGCCCGGAGCCTCGGGCGAGGTCACGGCCGGCGGCGGCTCGCCGGAGTCCTCGGGTGACGGGGAGGCGGGCGGCGGCGGCGACGAGGGCGGAAGCGGGGGCGGGTCGACCCGATCCGGCGGGGTGGCCGGCTGGGGGCTCACCGGAGCGGGCGGCGTGACGACGGGGGCCACCGGCACGGCGGCCGGGGCCGTCGGCAGGGCGACGGGGGTCGGAACGCCGACGGGGACCACCACGGAGACCGGCGGCCCCACGGCGACCGCGGGCCGCGGCAGCGGCGGCGACCGGCGCACGCGGAGCGCCGCTGGGCGCCCGGGGCCGTCGAGCGGCGGGAGCAGGGGGGAGGCGACCGGGATGGCGCCGGGCGGCGGGCCCGCCCCACCCGGGGCGTCGGCGGGGCCGGGGTCGTTCTCGCCCCGCGCCGGCGCGAGCGTCGTCGTGGCCGGCGCGCGCGGGGGCATCACCGGTGCCGGTGCGGTGCTCAGGCCGGGACCGACGACCACGGTCAGCTCCCGCCCGTCGTGCGAATTCGTCGTGACCAGCGACACCGACAGGGCGAGGAGGCCCCCGACGGCCACGAGGCCCACCGCCAGAGCGGCCATCGCCAGGCGGCGCCCGCCCGACCCGATCACTCCCCGCCCCCGCGGATCGTGATCAGCGCCTCGACGGCCGGCGGCCAGAACCGGTCGCCCGCGGCGGCGCGGCACTCGGCGATGGCGCTTACTGTGGTGGCGGGCACGGCGGTGTACGGGCGCTTCGAGGTCATCACGTCCCATGCGTCTGCGAGGGCCATGATGCGGGCTCCCTCGGGGATCTTTTCACCCACTAGCCCGGCAGGATAGCCGCCGCCGCCCCAGCGCTCGTGGTGGCTCCGCACCCAGGAGACCTGCTCGGGGGTGAGCGCCTCGGCCACGATGCGGGCGCCGAGCTCCGCGTGCTCCGTGACCTGCTCGTGCTCCTGCGGCGAGAGCGGCCCCCGCTTGAAGAGGATCGCGTCCGGCACGCCGATCTTGCC
>JAXIPH010000149.1:0-11979 GCA_045403035.1 Thermoleophilia bacterium
CCTTCAAGTGCACTTGAAGTCAAGGCGGGAGCCGATGAGACCCCTAGCCGCAGTTCCAGCGCAGGACCACGGGCTCCTCGCGCTCGAAGCCGAGCACGCTGACGGTTCCGGTGTCGAGCGCGAGGTGGCGCCCCGCCGGCACCGGCAGCTCGAGCCAGCGCGCCGCCAGCGCCCGCAGCGCGTGCCCGTGGCTGAAGACGAGCACCGGGCCGCCGGCGGCGCGGACGTCGGCGATCAGCGCGTCGAGCCGTACCGCCACCTCGTCAGCCGTCTCGCCGCCCGGCGCCCCGTGCGTCCAGATTGTCCACCCCGGGACCGAGCGCCGGATCTCCTGGGTGGTCACCCCCTCGTACTCGCCGTAGTCCCACTCCACGAGCCGCCCGTCCGGGACGGCGTGCGCAAAGCCGGCGAGGGCCGCCGTGCGGCGGGCGCGCTCGCGCGGGCTCGTGAGCACCTGCGCGAAGGCCGTGCCCGCCAGCCCGGCGCCCAGCGCCCGCGCCGCCGCCTCGCCCGCCGCCGTCAGGGGCAGGTCGGTGGTGCCGGTGTGCCGCCCGCTCCGGCTCCACTCGGTCTCGCCGTGGCGCGCCAGCCACAGCTCGGGGGCCGCGGTCATCCGAGCAGCCGGCTCATGCGGCGGTCGCGGTAGATGCGGCCGCCGGTCTGGCAGGCCGGGCAATAGACCAGCTCGTAGTCGGCGAACGACACCCGCTCGAGGCGCGTGCCGCAGCGCAGGCAGGGCTCGCCCGCGTGCCGGTGGACCGCGGTGACGCGGGCCTCGCGGTTGGGCATGTCGGTGTCGATGCGCGTCCGCGCACGGTCCAGGGCCTGGCCGAGGACCGTGTCGGCCGCCGAGGCGAGCCGGGCGACCTCGTCGTCGTCGAGCGAGCCGGCGCGGGCGAAGGGCGCGAGGCGCGCGGCCCACATGATCTCGCTGGCGTAGGCGCGGCCGATGCCCGCCACCCGCCGCCCGTCGCGCAACGCCCCGTGCAGCACGGCCCCCGGGCCCCCGAGGGCGGCCCGCCACCCGTCGGTGCCCAGACCCAGGGGCTCCGGGCCCAGCCGGGCGAGCGGGCGGTGCGCGGCCAGCCCCTGCGCGTCGAGGAGGTGCACCGACGCGCGGCGCCTGGTGGACAGCTCGCGCAGCCGCAGGACCTGATCGCGCCCCACGTCGACGTCGAGGGCGGCGGTGCGCCCGGGCCGGCCCTCGGGTCGCGGCGCGAGCCCCAGGCGCCCCGCCTGCATCAGGTGCACGACGAGGGTGAGGTCGCCCTCCGCGTCGACGCCGACGAGCTTCCCGCGCCGCCAGACGCGCTCGACGCGGCGGCCCACGAGATCGCCGAGGGGCGGCTCGGCGGTCTTCAGGGTGGCCGGGGCATGGGCGCGAGCGCCCTCGATCGCCCGTCCGGCGAGCGCCCGGTCGAGCCCTTCGGCCAGCGCCTGCAGCTCCGGCAGCTCAGGCACGGGGCGTCCTCGGGGGCGTCGCTATACTCGACCCGATGACACTGACCCCGCGCGCCGCGTTCTGCTGATGCGGGCCGAGGATCTCACCAAGACGCTTGATCTGATGGTCCTCGCCTCCAGCACGACCGCCGCGGACCTCGAGAGCGCTTGTTCCGAGGCGCGAGATCACCACTTCGCGGCGCTCTGCGTGCTGCCGGAGCACGTCCCCCTCGCCGCCGAGCGGCTGCGAGGCTGCGACGTGAAGACCTGCGCCGTCATCGACCACCCGTCGGGATCCGGAACGACCACCGCCCGCGCGCGGGCCGCCGACCGCGCGGTCGCCGAGGGCGCCGACGAGCTCGACGTGGTCATGAACTACAAGGGGATGCTGACAGGGGATTTCCGCGGCGTCCGCGACGATCTCCTCCGGGTGGTGCGCGCCGTTCGCGGCCGGGCGGCCAACGACGCCCGCGGGGACGTGCTGGTGAAGGTCATCATCGAGGCGCCGCTGATGGACGACAAGCTGAAGCGCCTGGCCTGCAAGATCGTGTACGACGTGGGCGCGGACTTCGCGAAGACCTGCACGGGCTCGGGGACCGAGGCCACGGTGCACGACGTGGAGCTCATGCGGGACGCCCTGCCCGAGGGCGTGGGGGTGAGCGCGGCCGGGGGAGTGCGCACGCTCGAGGCCGTCCAGGCGATGATCGGGGCCGGCGCCGCGCGGGTCGGGACCTCGTCGGCCGTGCTGGTCATGATCGAGCTCGCCGCGCTGAACGGCACCGCCTGAGGACTCCGTGGGAGCCGACGCCGAGATCGGAGCGCCCGCCGCCGAGCGGGCGACGCGGGTGCGCTACGGACCCGACGGCCTGGTGCCGGCGGTGGTCCAGGACGCCACCACGGGCCGGGTGCTCACCCAGGCCTGGATGAACCGGGAGTCGCTGGAGCGCACGCTGGAGCGCGGCGAGACGTGGTTCTGGAGCCGCTCCCGCCAGGAGCTGTGGCGCAAGGGCGCCACGAGCGGCCACACCCAGGCGGTGCGCGCGGTGATGCTGGACTGCGACGGCGATTCGGTGCTGGTGCTGGTGGACCAGACCGGCGTGGCCTGCCACACCGGCGCCGAGACCTGCTTCCACGAGCCCCTGCGCGACTCCGCCTCGCCCGAGACGTTCGCCGCCCTCGCCGACCTCGAGCGGACCGTGGCGCGGCGGGCCGAGGCCGCCGACCCCGGCTCGTCGTACACCGCCCGCCTGTTGGCGAAGGGCATCGACACCGTCTGCAAGAAGGTGGGGGAGGAGGCGACCGAGGTGGTCCTGGCCGCCAAGGGGCGCGAGCACGGGCAGGTGGTCTACGAGAGCGCCGACCTGCTCTACCATCTCGCCGTGCTGTGGCGGGCGGCCGGGGTGAGCCTGGAGGAGGTGGCCGCCGAGCTGGCATCTCGGCGAAAGCCCGGCGAGGGCGGCTCGTGACACGGCTGCGGCTGCAGATGCCCGAGCGCACCGGCGCCCGGCTCACGGTCAGCCCGAGCCTGGACGAGGTGCGGGCCATGGTGGGCACGCACGGCCAGGTCCCGCTGGTCCACCGCTACATCGCCGACTGCGAGACCCC
Source organism: Thermoleophilia bacterium (assembly GCA_045403035.1). Taxonomy (GTDB): domain Bacteria; phylum Actinomycetota; class Thermoleophilia; order Miltoncostaeales; family Miltoncostaeaceae; genus CAVXDY01. The sequence continues at coordinate 3,046 of JAXIPH010000149.1, forward strand.
GGTGAGCGCGTTCCTCAAGCTGCGCGACGGCGGGCCGGCCTTCCTGCTCGAGTCCGTGGAGCACGGGCGCCTGGGGCGCTACTCGATGATCGGCGTGCGACCCCAGGCGGTCATCCGCGGCATCGACGGCGGCCTGGTGGAGACCGACCAGCACGGCGGGGCGCGCGTCCTGGACGCGGCCGACCCCTTCGGGGCCGTGGAGGAGGCCGTGGCGCGGGTGCGGATGGCGCCCCCGCCGGAGCCGCTCGCCTTCTGGGGCGGCGCGGTGGGCTACTTCGGCTACGACTTGGTGCGCACCGTGGAGCACCTGCCCGACGCGCCGCCCGACGACCGGGGCCTGCCGGATCTGATCGCCCTGGTCACCGGGCCGGTGGTGGTCTTCGATCACCTCCGCCGCTCGCTCACCATCGTGGCCCCCTGCCCGCTCGAGCCGGACGCCGACCCGGAGGCCGCCTACTGGCGGGCGGTGGCGACCGTGGCCGACCTCAAGGGGCGCCTCTCGGGCCCGGTTCCGCGGCCGCCCGAGCGCGAGGGCGAGCCGGTGCTCGGCCCGGTCACCAGCAACTTCACCCGCGAGGAGTTCGAGGCCGCCGTCGAGCGGGCGCGCGAGTACATCTTCGCCGGCGATGCGTTCCAGATCGTGCCGTCGCAGCGCTTCTCGGCGCCGATGAGCCTCGACCCCTTCGCCGTCTACCGGGGTCTGCGCACGGTCAACCCGTCCCCGTACATGTACTTCCTCGAGACCGGAGAGGTGACGCTGGTGGGCTCGTCGCCCGAGCTCCTGGTGAAGGTGGAGGACGGCGCCGTGGAGATGCACCCCATCGCGGGGAGCCGCCCGCGCGGCGCCGACGAGCAGGAGGACGAGCGGCTCACCGAGGAGCTGCTGGCCGATCCGAAGGAGCGGGCCGAGCACGTGATGCTCGTCGACCTGGGGCGCAACGACCTGGGCCGGGTCTCGGAGATCGGGACCGTGCGGGTGACCGAGCTCATGGACGTGCGCCGCTACAGCCACGTGATGCACATCGAGAGCTCGGTGGTGGGCCGCCTCGCGGCCGGCCGGCGGGGCTCGGACGCGCTGCGGGCCACCTTCCCGGCGGGCACCCTGTCGGGCGCCCCCAAGGTCCGCGCCATGGAGATCATCGACGAGCTGGAGCCCACCCGGCGCGGCCCGTACGGCGGGGCCGTGGGGTATCTCGGCTGGGACGGCGGCCTCGACACCTGCATCACCATCCGCACGATCGTGTGCCGCGACGGCGTGGCGCACGTGCAGGCCGGCGCCGGGATCGTGGCCGACTCCGTGCCCGCGGTGGAGTACGAGGAGACCCAGAACAAGGCGGCGGCCCTCTTCCGGGCCATCGAGGTCGCCGCCGCCGAGAGCGACTGGTAAGGGGCGGATCGGTGCCACGCGTCGTCCTGATCGACAACTACGACAGCTTCACCTACAACCTGGTCCAGTACCTCGGGGAGCTCGGGGCGCAGGTGACGGTGCGCCGGCACGACGCGGTGGACGTGGCGGGCGTCGAGGCGCTGCGCCCCACCCACCTGGTGATCTCGCCGGGGCCGAAGACCCCCGACCAGGCCGGCATCTCGGTGGAGGCGATCCTGGGGCTGGCGGGGCGCGTGCCGATCCTCGGCGTGTGCCTGGGCCACCAGGCCATCGGCCAGGCCTTCGGAGCGCGGGTGGTGCGCGGCCGCGAGCCGGTCCACGGCAAGACCAGCCGCATCCACCACGACGGGCGGACGGTGTTCTCGGGGCTCGAGGACCCGATGGTGGCCACGCGCTACCACTCCCTCGTGGTGCACCCGGACCTGGCGCCCGACCTCGAGCGCACGGCGTGGTGCGACGACGACGTGGTGATGGGGGTCCGCCACCGCACGCTCCCCATCGAGGGCGTGCAGTTCCACCCCGAGTCGATCCTCACCGGCTCGGGCAAGACGCTGCTCTCCAACTTCCTCGCCCTGTCCGCATAGTGCTCTAAGGTCGATCCGGTGCCCTCCGCGGTGATCTCCGACGCCATCGACCGCCTCCTGGCGGGCGAGGACCTGGGCCGCGCCGGCGCCGCGGCGGCCCTCGATGCCGTGATGGAGGGCGAGGCCGGCGATGCGCAGACCGCCGGCTTCCTGATCGCCCTGCGGGCCAAGGGCGAGACGGCCGCCGAGCTGGCCGGGCTCGCCGAGACCATCCGGGCCCGCGCCGAGCGCGTGCGCAAGCCGAGCGGCCCCTGCATCGACACCTGCGGCACCGGCGGGGGACGCCCGAGCTTCAACGTCTCCACGACCGCCACCTTCGTGGTCGCGGGGGCCGGGGTGTCGGTGGCCAAGCACGGCAACCGCTCCTCCACCTCGAAGAGCGGCAGCGCAGACGTGCTGGAGGCGCTGGGCGCGCGCATCGACCTCGACCCCGACGCGGTCGCGCGGTGCCTGGAGGAGACCGGTCTCGGCTTCATGTTCGCCCCGGCCCACCACCCGGCGTTCAAGCACATCGTCCCGGTGCGCCGGGCCCTGGGGGTGCGGACGGTCTTCAACCTGCTCGGCCCGCTCACCAACCCGGCCGGCGCCCCCCGCCAGCTGCTGGGTGTGAGCGATCAGGCCTACCTGCAGCGGCTGGCCGAGGCGCTCTTCGAGCTCGGCTGCGAGCGGGCGCTGCTGGTACGGGGGCGCGACGGGATGGACGAGCTGTCCACCGCGGCCGTGAACGACGTGGTCGAGGTGAGCGGCGCCGGCGTGCGCGCGGGGACCGTGGACCCGGCCGAGCTGGGCTTCGAGGCTCCGGCCGACGGCGAGATCGCCGGGGGCGATCCGGCGTACAACGCCGAGGTGCTGCGATCGGTGCTGTCGGGCGCCGCGGGGCGCCCGCGCGATCTCGTGGTGCTGAACGCGGCCGCCGGCATCTGGCTGGCCGGGATTGCCCCGTCTCTGGAGGCCGCGTTGCCCATGGCCGGTGAGAGCATCGACAGCGGCGCCGCGCGTGATCGGCTCCAGGCCTTCATCGGCGTCACCCGGCGGCTCGCGGTGGGCGCCGCGGTCTGATGGCGACCTTCCTCGAGAGCGTCGTGGAGCGCACCCAGGCCGACCTCAAGCGGCGCAAGCGGGCCCTGCCCGCGTCCGAGCTCGAGCGCCGTCTGGGGCCCGCGCGTCGCGGCCGCCCGTTCTCGGAGGCCCTCATCGACGAGGGGATCTCACTGATCGCCGAGATGAAGCGCGCGAGCCCCTCGCGCGGCCCGATCCGCCCGGGCGCGAGCGTCACCGAGATCGTCCGCGCCTTCCAGGAGGCCGGCGCCCGGGCGGTGTCGGTGCTCACCGAGCCGAACCACTTCGGCGGCAGCCTCGACGACCTGGTGGAGGCCCGCGAGGCGTGCGACCTGCCCCTGCTGCGCAAGGACTTCCTGGTCGACGCGTACCAGCTCCTGGAGGCGCGGGCGGCCGGCGCGGACGCCGTGCTGCTGATCGTGGCCGCGCTGGAGCCGGACCGGCTGAACGCGCTCATCGCCGGGGCCTCGGACCTCGGCATGGACAGCCTCGTCGAGGTTCACGACGAGCACCAGATCGAGGTGGCGATCGACTGCGGCGCCGAGGTGCTGGGCATCAACAACCGCGACCTCCACACCCTGGAGGTCGACCTCGGCACGACGTTCCGCCTCCTGGCGGACGTGCCCGCCGGAACGGTGGTGGTGGCCGAGTCGGGCATCACCCGCCACCACCACGTGGAGGAGCTGGAGGAGGCCGGCGTCGACGCGATCCTGGTGGGCGAGGCGCTGATGCGCGCCGAGGATCCGGGGCGCGCGATCCGCAAGCTGATCGGGTAACTCGTCCACCCCGACACGGTCGTTTGGCCAGGCGGCGCCCGCTAGATTGGGGACATGGAGGAGCCCGACGCGCCGCAAGGCCCGGCCGACCGCCAGGGCTGGGACCGGCGGCGGACCATCGCCGCGATCGTCGGCGGGGTCGTGGTCGCGGGGATCCTGACGCTGCTGATCGTGGGCCTCCTCAACCGGGACCTGGGCACCTCCATCCAGAGCGCCCTCGACGAGGGCGAGCGGCCGGATGCCCCGGGCTTCTCCCTGCCCGTGCTCCGGGCGGGTGACGACCTGGGCCCGGAGGGGGCCGAGGTCTCGCTGGACTCGCTGCGCGGGCGCACCGTGGTCCTCAACTTCTGGGCCTCGTGGTGCACGCCCTGCAAGGACGAGACGCCGATCCTGAACGGGATCGCCGAGCGCTACCGGAAGCAGGGCCGGGACGTGGTCGTGGTGGGCGTCGACGTGCAGGACCTGCGGGAGAATGCGCTCGAGTTCGCCCGGAGCACCGGGGTCGCCTACCCGCTCCTGCGCGACGGCACCGATACCGCGATGCGGGCGTTCGAGGTGCCCCGCCTCCCCGAGAGCTTCGTCATCGATCCCTCCGGGCGCATCGCTCTGCACGTGATCGGCCAGGTCGTCGATCCGGCGCAGATCACGACCGCGATCGACCAGCTGTGATCCGGCGCGTCGCGGCGATCGCCCTGGTCCTGCTGGTGGCGCTTCCCGCCCTCGGCGCGGCCCTGACGGTGTCGGAGGTGGCCCGCGAGGTGCGCTGTCCCACCTGCAACACGCCGCTCGACGTCTCGAACGCGCCGGTGGCGCAGGACATGAAGGCCTACATCGCGGCGCGCATCGAGCAGGGCGAGACCAAGCAGCAGATCATCGACGGCCTGGTGGACGAGTTCGGCACCGGGATCCTGGCCACGCCCCCGAAGTCCGGATTCGACCTCATCGCCTGGCTCGCCCCCGCGCTGGTCGTGGCGCTGGGGCTGGCGGCGATTCCCTTCATGACCCGGGCCTGGGCGCGCCGGGCCCGAACGGCCGGTCCCGAGGCGCCCGCCCCGAGCCCCGAGGAGGCCAGGCGCCTCGACGAGGAGCTGCGCAGGCGCGACTCGGGACGCTAAGCGCGCGCGTTTCTTGAGATCGCCCCCCCGCCGACCGATACCTGTCACAGGCGACGGCAGGGAGGCTGCGACGTGCCGGCAGGGAAGCACGAGGGGTGGAGCATGGTCAGCGCCGAGCGGCTGGCCGAGATCGTCGAGCGGCTGTCCGCCGAGCGGCGCCCCGACCACCTGGCCTCGATCACGCTCGGGGCAGCTCTGCTGGTGACCGGCGCCCGCGCCGGGCGGCTCGTTGGCCCCGCCGCCGCGCTGGGTCAGGCGCAGCTCGCGGTGGAGGGGACCATCCCGCCGTACGACCGTCCGACGGCCGTCGACCTCCCCGGCCGCGACGGCCCCCTCGGGCGCATCGAGGTCTGGGGCGCGGTGGACGATCCATCCGCGCTCGCGGCCCTGCGCCTCGTGGGCTTCCACTGCGCGCGGACGCTGGAGAACGAGGACCTGCGCCGCATCCAGGCCGACGAGCGCCGCCGCGCCGGTCGCCTGACGGCCGCCGTGACGGCGTTGCGCGAGGCCGTCGACCCGGCCGGTGCGGTGGCCGTCGCCCTGGCCGAAGCCCGGGCGCTGGTGGCCGCCCCGGCCGCCGCGCTGGTGGTGGCGACGTCCGGCCGCCTCGAGGTGGCGGCCTGCGACGGCATCGACCCGCTCCCCGAGCCCGGCGTGGCCGCGCTCGTCCCCGAGGACCTGCGGGCCGAGATCGCGGGCGGCCGGTCGTGGGTGGGGCGGCTTGCGCTCGACAGCCCGATGCGCATGTGGGGCTTCGGGAGCGCGGTCATCGTGGGGGTGGGCGAGGGAGCGGGGTTCGGCTTCCTGGTGATGCTCGGCGACGACCGGGAGCAGTTCTCCCAGGATGCCGCCGGAACGCTCGTGGAGTTCGCCGGCCACCTGGGCGCGGCCCTCGTCACGGCAGTCCTTCAGCAGGAGATGCGCGGCCACGGCGCGGTCGACCCGCTCACGCGCCTGTTCAACGCCCGCTACTTCCACAACCGGATCGACCAGGAGTGCCAGCGCGCCCTTCGCGCGGGGGTCGCCCTGAGCCTGGTCCGGCTGGAGCTGGACGACGTCGCGGAGATGCGCGCGAGCGGCCGCGCCCGCACCGCGGACACCGCGACCGAGGCCCTCGCGCGCCACCTGGCGGTCGGCGTGAGGGGCATGGACGTGGTCTGCCGCGTGGGCGAAGACGAGCTGGCGGCCATTCTCCCGGAGGTGGCGGGCATCGACGCCCTGCGCGTGGGTGAGCGCCTCCGGGCGACCCTGGTCGCCAACCCCGTGCTCGCCGGCGGCTTCACCCTGTCCCTCGGGGTGGCGAGCTTCCCCGACCAGGCCACCACGCCGGAGCTCCTGAGGGCCAACGCCCTGAGCGCGCTGGACTGGGCCCGGCGGGAGGGCGGGGACCGCACGTTCCTCTTCCACGCCGACGCGGCCGAGATCCTGCGCGCCGAGGAGCGCGACAGCGGCATGGCGGCCGACGCCGAGGCCCTCATCGCCACGCTCGCCGCCCTCGCCGCCGCGGTCGATTGGCGCCACCCGCGGACGGCGCGGCATTCCGAGAACACCGCCCGCATCGCCGCGCTGCTGGCCGGCGAGCTCGGGCTTCCGGCGGACCGGGTCGAGGACGTGCGCATCGCGGGGCTGCTTCACGATGTGGGCAAGATCGGCCTCGGAGAGGATCTGGTCGGGCCGCCGGGGCCCGTCACCGCCGCCGATGCCGAGGACCTGCGGCGCCACCCCGAGATCGGCGAGCGGATGCTGTCCGGCTCGCGGCTCGCCCGGATCCGCCCATGGGTTCTCCACCACCACGAGCGCATGGATGGCACCGGCTATCCGGCGGGCCTGGCGGGCCCCGACATCCCCCTCGAGGCGCGGATCCTGGCCGTCGCGAGCGCGTTCGAGCGCCTGGCGAGCGGGGATTCCCTGCGCGAGCCCGTGCCGTCACCCGAGGCCGTCCGCCTCCTGGGGGCGCGCGCCGGCGCGGAGTTCGACCCGGTCGTCGTGACGGCCCTGCGGGCCCTCGTCAGCCGCGGCGCAGCCGGGGTGGCGCCCGTCATCTGACGCGCGGCGCACGGCCCCCGGGTCTGCTTGAGTGCAGGCGGTGGGCAACGGGATCCGCGTGGGCACGGCCTCCTGGACCGACCCGGAGTTCATCAAGGCGGGGTGGTATCCCCCCGACGTGAAGGACGACGCCGCCGGCCGGCTGCGCTACTACGCCGAGCGGTTCCCGATGGTGGAGGTCAACGCGACCTTCTACGCCCTCCCCACCGTCGACACCACGGCGGCATGGGCCGAGCGGACCCCCGACGACTTCCGCTTCCATGTCAAGGCCCACCAGGTCATCTCGGGACACCCCAGCGAGCCGGGGCGCCTACCGCCGCCGCTGCGGGAGCTGCCGGCCCAGCTCGACAAGCGGGGGCGCATCCGCCGCCCCAGCCGCGAGCTGCGCGACGCCGTCATCGACTCCCTCGTGGAGGCCACCGGGCCGCTCGGCGCCAAGCTGGGCGCCATCCTGGTGCAGCTGCCGCCCTACGTCGTCTCGGGGCCGAGCCAGCGCGAGGAGCTGTCCCGCATCCTGGCCCGCCTGAAGCCCGCCCGGGCCGCCGTGGAGTTCCGCCACCGCTCCTGGGCCGCCGACGGCGAGCGCCAGGCGGCCGCCGAGCTCCTGGGCGAGCACGATGCATCGTGGGTCTGCGTGGACGCCCCGCGGGCCCAGGCGGCCAGCGCGATGCCGCCGATCGTGGAGGTCACGAGCCCGGCGCTGGCCTACCTGCGCCTGCACGGCAGGAACGTCGAGGCGTGGACCAAGGGCAAGACCGTCGCCGAGCGCTTCGACCACGCCTACACCGACGACGAGATGGAGGAGTGGCTGGACCCCGTGCTCGAGATGGCCGAGCGCGCCCAGGAGGTGGCGGTGGTCTTCAACAACAATGCCCGGGACTACGCGCTCCAGAACGCCCAGCGCTTCGTAGAGCTGGTGCGCGGACGGGCCGGATAGCCGCGATGACGAGCGCCCGGGCTCCGGCGCCCGCCATGTCTGCGCGGTGGGCTCCTAGAGGTCCTTCGCGGCCTCGTCGAGCTGGCGCTTGAGCTCGTCGGCGTCGGCGTCGATTTCCTTCTTGACCTCCTTGATCGCCTTCAGCTGGGCCTTCCGGATCTCGTCGGCCACCTTGTTGTCGCCGATCACGATGAGCGCCGCCTCGCCGGCCTCGAGGCCCTCGCCGAGCTCCTTCACGTCGCTTCGGGACAGCCCGTTCCGCAGGTGCCCGATCACGCCGCCGGCGACGCCGCCGACCGCCGCCGTGCCGATGAGCGACGGGGGGAAGATGATGCCGACCAGGGCGCCCGCGGCGATGCCCGTCCAGGCACCGTGGCGCGTCGGGAGCTCGTCCTTGTTGACGTGGACCTTGCCGTCGGCGTCCTTGGTGATCACCGCCGCGTCGTAGGTGCCGACGACCCCCGCGAGGTGGAGCTCCTTGATCACGTCGTAGTCGGCGCGGGCGTCGGCCTCGCTGGGGTACGCGCCGAGAAAGACGAACAGGTTCTTGGTTGCCATCGATGCTCCTCTATGGGCTGAGCGACGCGCCCATTCTCCCGGCGCCCTCCTCGCGGCGCAACGACTTACGGAAAACTGCTGCAGGATGAGAGCCGCGATCCCTACGCCCTCGGAGGCGTGTCGTCCTCCGGGCGCCGCCCCGGCGGATTGACCAGGGGCTGACCGCCGTAGTCCGTGGTCCTCACCGCTCCGCCGTCGATGGCGAGGCGCGCCAGGTGGGTGCGCTTCTCGTTCTGGCGCAGCCGGTCGGACATGGCGAACTTCCCGAAGAGCACGCGCAGGTGCGCCTTGACGGCGTCCACCGACAGCCCCACCTCGCGGCCGATCTCCTCGTTCGTGGCGGGCGCGGCGAGGCCTCCGGCGATCACGACCGGCCGGCACAAGCCCACCAGGATGCGCCGTTGCAGGTCGGTGAGCGGCCCCGGCGGCTCGAATGCGCGGCCCGCGATCGTGCTCTTGGTCTGCCCGTGGG
>JAXIPH010000228.1:0-13174 GCA_045403035.1 Thermoleophilia bacterium
CCAGGGCGGGGAGCCCGGCGGGCAGCTCGTGGAAGATCCCCTGGTCGGCGCGCTCCTCCCGCTTGCGTCGCTCCCACAGGTCGACCACGCCCGATGCCGTTTCGGCGGCGGCCTCCCCGTAGACGTGCGGGTGCCGCGCCACGAGCTTGTCCGCCTGACCGCGCGCGACGAGGGCAAGGTCGGCGGTGCCCCGCTCCTCGAGGAGCTGGGAGAGGAACACGGCCTGGAAGAGCAGGTCGCCCAGCTCGTCGGCGAGCCCCTCGCCGCCCGCCGCCACCGCGTCGGCCACCTCGAAGGCCTCCTCGATCGGGTGCGGCACGATCGTCTCGGCGGTCTGCTCGCGGTCCCGCGGGCACTCCCGGCGCAGCCTCAGGCCCACCTCGGCGAGGGCCGCGACCTCCGCTCCGATCGCGCGTGCCCGCAGGGCGTCGCGGCCGGGCAGGGTGGCCGCGTCCGGCAGGGCCTGCGCCAGGCGATGGGCCTCGGCGTCGGGGGCGGCCACGGTCGCGTCACTGGGGAGGTCCGACAGCTCGCCCAGCTCGCCCGGCGCCACGGGGAGGACGGCCAGCAGCTCCGCCGGGAGCGGGGGCGCCACCACGCTCGATGCGGCCGCGAGCGCCGCCAGGGCCGCCGCGGGCACCGCGTCGGCGGCTCCCGACCCGAGGCCGACCACCCGAACCATGCCGGGACTCTACGGCGTGGTGGCGGTGGGTGCCGTCGTGGTCGCCGCCGGCGGCTTCAGGCTGTCATCCGCGTAGACCGTGCGGTCGTCCCACTTCTTCAGGACGCCCTGGCTCCAGTCCACGTACGCCTGCTGCCGCTTCTGGGCGAGCTGGCTGGCGATGATGCCGGCCTTCGCGTCGGAGAAGGGGGTGGTGTGGGCCGGGGTCGTGTCGACCGTGATGATGTGCCAGCCGAACTGCGTCTTCACCGGCTGGGAGATCTCGCCGTCCTTCAGGGCGAAGGCGGCCTTGTCGAACTCCGGCACGAACTGGCCCTTGACGAGCGCCCCGAGGTCGCCGCCGTTGTCCTTGGTGGTCGTGTCGATCGAGTTCTCGCGGGCGAGCTGCGCGAAGTTCTCCGGGGTCATCTCGGCGCGGATCCGCTCGGCCTCGGCCTCCGTGGACACCAGGATGTGGCTCACCCGGCGCCCGGCCGCGACCTTGAACTGGGCGACGTTCAGGTCGTAATACTTCTGCGCGTCCGCCGCGGTGTAGCGGATGCCCCGGGTCACGTTGTTGAAGAGCGCCTTCTGCTGGAGCCCGTCCTTGACGATGTCGCGGGCGTCCGCCGGCGAGATCTTCCGCTCGGCCAGGAAGCTGTCGAAGTCCTTCTTCTTGCCGCCGAAGTTCTCCTTGGTGATGCGCGCGAGGTCGGCCTCGATCTCCGCCTCGGTGACGGCGCAGGGCGTGCCGCAGTCACGGGCCTCGAAGTCAATGATCCGGCGCTGCACCAGGTCCTGCACGGCCTGCTGGCGCACCTGGTCGAACCCCTCCTGGCCCTCGGCCGGGAGGGTCTGGCCGGAGGCCTTGGCCTCGGCGCTGCGCTGGGCGATGGCGCTGTCGAGCTGCACCTGGGTGATGTTGGAGTCACCCACGCGCGCCACGACCCCCTCGGAGAGGTTCTCGGAGTCCCCGCCGCCACAGGCGGAGACCAGCAGGAGGCCCACGGCCCCGGCGACGGCGAGGGCGGCGGCGACCCCCGCTCGGCGCGGTGATCTGCGGATGCTCTTCGCCACGACGCGGGCGATGGTAGCACCTGCCCTCCGCCCCCCCGTTAGGGCCGTCTTAAGGCATGGCAAGCCGGTTTTCAGGGGCTCGGTCAGGCGGCGATGGCCGTCGCCCCGACGAGGGCGTCGAGGGCGGCCTCGGCCGCCGCGAGGCGCTCGCCGGGGGCCGATCCGGCCGGGAGCGACACGATCTGCTCCCGCGCGGCGTAGGTGGCGCGCGAGTCGGCCTCGCGCAGCGCCCTCAGCTGCTGGCTGGTGAGGCTCACGGGCGCGACGGTCAGACGGCCGGAGCGCATCGAGAGCTGGCTGGCCCCCGCGGTGCGCAGCTTCACCCGCAGCCTCTGCACCGCCAGCAGGGCGTCGACCGGGGGCGGGGGCGGCCCGAAGCGGTCCTCCAGCTCGCCGCGCAGACGGACGATCCCCTCCAGGTCCCCGGCCAGGGCGATGCGCCGGTGCAGGTCGATCTTGGCGGTCTCGAGCGGGACGTAGTCGCCCGGGATGTAGGCGGACACGGGGATCTCCACCCGCACCTCCCGCTCGTGGGTCTCACGGCCCTGCCCGGCCATGACGGCCTCGTTCAGCATCTCCAGGTAGAGCTCGAAGCCCACCGCGGCCACGTGCCCGCTCTGCTCGTCGCCGAGGAGGTTGCCGGCGCCCCGGATCTCCAGGTCCCGCATCGCGATCCGCAACCCGCTGCCGAGCTCGGTGTAGTCGGCCAGCGCCCGCAGACGGGAGGCCGCGTCGCGGCTGAGAGTGGCGGCGTCGGGGTAGAGCAGGTAGGCGTGGGCGGTCACGTCCGAGCGGCCGACCCTCCCGCGGATCTGGTAAAGCTGGGACAGCCCGAGCCGGTCGGCGCGCTCCACCACGAGGGTGTTGGCCTGGGGGATGTCGAGCCCCGACTCGATGATGCTCGTGGCCACCAGCACGTCCGCCTCGCCGCGCACGAAGGTCAGCATCATGTCCTCGAGCTCGTGCTCCGCCATCTGGCCGTGCGCGGTCACGATCGCCAGCTCGGGAGCGAGCGCCCGCAACCGGGAGGCGGCCTCCTCGATCGTCTCCACGCGGTTGTGCACGTAGAAGCTCTGACCTCCGCGGGCCGCCTCGCGGCGCAGCGCCTCGACGACCACCGGCTCGTCGTACTCCAGGACGTGGGTGGCGATCGGCCGCCGGCCCGCCGGCGGCGTCTCGATGACGCTGATGTCGCGCAGCCCCGACAGCGAGATCTGGAGCGTCCGCGGAATGGGGGTGGCGCTCATCGCCAGCACGTCCGCGCGCAGGCGCAGCTGGCGCAGGGCCTCCTTCTGAGCCACGCCGAAGCGCTGCTCCTCGTCCACGATCACCAGGCCCAGGTCCTTGGGCTGCACGTCCATCGACAGCAGCCGATGGGTGCCGATGAGGATGTCCAGCCGCCCGTCGCGGTAGCGCCCGAGGACCTCGCGGGTCTCGGCCGGGCTGCGGAAGCGGTTCACCATGTCCACGGTGACGGGCAGCTCGCCATAGCGGTCGCGGAAGGTCGCCAGGTGCTGCTGGGCCAGGATCGTCGTCGGCACCAGCATCATCACCTGCTTGCCGGCGGCCGCGGACTTGAAGGCGGCGCGCATGGCGATCTCCGTCTTGCCGAAGCCGACGTCGCCGCAGATGAGCCGGTCCATCGGGCGGGGCCGCTCCATGTCGTCGACCACGGCGTCGATGGCCCGCTGCTGGTCGGGGGTCTCCCGGTGGGGGAAGCTCCGCTCCAGCTCACGGGTGAGCTCGTCGTCGGCCGGGAACGCGAAGCCCTTCGCCGCGGCGCGGGCCTCGTAGAGGGAGATCAGCTCGCCGGCCATCTCGCGCACCGCCACCCGCGCGCGCGACTTCATGCGGTCCCACGCCTTGCCGCCGAGCTTGGAGAGCGCCGGGGGCGAGCCGTCGGCGCCCACGTAGCGGGTCACCCGATCGAGCTGGTCGTGCGGGACGTAGAGCCGGTCGCCGTCGGCGAAGGCCAGCGCCAGGTAGTCGCGGGTCAGGCCCGCGACGGTGCGGGTCTCGAAGGCCGTGAGCCGGCCGATCCCGTGGTCCTCGTGGACCACGTGGTCGCCCACCTTCAGGTCGAGGAAGCTCGCCAGGCGACGGCCCACGACCGGGCCGCGTTCCGAGGGCGGGCGACGCCGGCGCATCAGCCGCTCCTCGGGAACGATCGCCACCCCGGCGACCCGGGAGATCAGGCCGGCGCGCAGCGGCATGATCGTCATCCCCACCTCGCCGGCGGGCGGCAGCTCGCCCGCCTCCAGCTCCACCGGGCGGAGGCGCTCGAGCCGGACGGCGGCGCGCGCCATGTCTCCCCGCCGCGCGAACGCCACGACGACCCGCATCCCGGAACGGGCGAGCCGGGCCAGCTCGCCCTCGGCCTCGGTCACGGAGCGGGTGGCGAAGCGCGCCTCCACCGCGTCGAGGGCCGGCTCCGAGGAACCGGCCGGCGGTGCAAGGTCGAGCGACGCGGCCCGGGTCAGGGCGGTGGCCACCTGCGCGGGGTCGACCAGGGCCCCGGCGGCGGCCTCGTCCTCCAGGCGCTCCGCCGCCTCGCGCAGGGCGGCGGGGTGCTCGGTGGGCGCCAGCCGCACCACCGCCGCCCCGGCGGGCCCGGGGTCGGCGAGCGGGTCGGCCACGTCGCCGGCGCCGGGCTCGGCAGCGGGCCACGCGGAGAGGTGCGTGATGGGCCGGATCGTGCGCTGGGTGAAGGGCGAGAACGCCCGCATGCTCTCGACCTCGTCGCCGAAGAGCTCGATGCGCGCGGGCAGGTCGGCCGTCGACGGATACACATCGAGGATCCCGCCGCGCACGGACAGGTCGCCGCGCTCCTCGACCTGGGGCACGCGCTCGTACCCCATCGCGACGAGCCGGTCCACCAGGTCGTCGAGGGAGAGGGCCTGGCCCACGGACACCTCGAGCGCCTCCAGGCGCGCGGCCGCCGCCGGCACGCGCTCGGCCAGCGCCGGCGCGCCCGCGATCACCACCGACCCGGGAGCACCCAGGGTCGCGAGCGCCCGCGCCCTCAGACCGACCAGGTGGGGGGACGGCCCCACGGCGCCGCCGGCCGGAACCCCGCGGGTGGGCCAGAGGGCGATCGGCCCGCGCCCCAGCACGGCGCTCACCTCCGCGGCGAGGTCCCGCGCCTCGTCGTCACCCGGCGTCACGACCAGCAGCGCCCGCCCGGCGTCGCGCGAGAGAGCGGCGAGCGCGAACGGCCAGGCCGGCCGTGCCAGGGCGATCGTTCCGGCCTCCTCGCCCGCGGCCAGGCGCGCGGCGGCCGCCGCCAGCGCGGGCGCGCGCAGGAGGGCGCGGTCGATGGCGGTCGCGGGACTCACTCGAGGAAGGTGGTGCCGATCATTGGGTGGTGTCGCTCATTCGGCGGACTTTGTGTGGAACCGGTTCATGGCCGCGTCCATACCGTCGGCCAGCACGACCTCGGCCATGTCGGCGGCGCGGGCGATCATCGCCTCGACCTCCTCGCGCGGCTCCGAGAAGCGGGAGAGCACCCAGTCGGCGCCGTCGCCGCGGAACCCGGGGTCCGGCCTGCCCACGCCCAGGCGCAGCCGCGGGTACTCGCCCGTGCCCAGCCCGCGCGCCACCGACCTCAGCCCGTTGTGCCCCCCGGTCCCGCCCCCGATCTTCCCGCGCACGGTTCCGAACGGGAGGTCGATCTCGTCGTGGACCACGAGGACCTGCTCGGGCGTCGCGTGAAGCGCGCCCGCCGCCGGCCCCACCGCATGCCCCGACTCGTTCATGAACGTCAGCGGCACCAGCAGCCCGATCGGTCCGGAGGGCCCCCTCGCCGCGGCCAGGCGGCCGCCGTAGCGACCGGTGAACCGGGTGGCGCCGAGCCGCGACGCCAGCACGTCGACCACCATCTGGCCGGCGTTGTGGCGCGTGCCCGAGTAGCGCGGCTCCGGGTTCCCGAGACCGGCCACGAGACGGATGGGGGGCGGGTCCTCGTCGCCCGCCGCCATCGCCTCCGGGGTCCTACTCCTCGGGGGAGTCGTCGCCCTCGGGCTCGGCGGGCTCCTCGCCCTCGAGCAGCTCCTCCTCCGCCTCCTCCGGCTCCGGCTCGACCTCGACGCTCGGGGCGACGACCGAGGCCACGACGATCTCGGGCTCGGTCACGATGGTGACGCCCCCCGGAGCCGTGATGTCCGCGACGCTCGTCGACGATCCGATGTCCAGCTCGCTGACGTCGATCTCGAGGTGGTCCGGCAGGGTGTCCGGCAGGGCGCGCACGACGATCTCGCGCACGGTCTGGTCGAGCACGCCGCCCTCCTTCACGCCGGCGGGGACGCCCACGAGCACCAGGCCCACCGGGGCCTCCACCTCGACGGTGAGGTCGACCTCCTGGAAGTCGACGTGCAGGACGTTGCCCCGCACGGGGTCGAGGTGCCAGTCCTTCAGGAGCACCGGGCGCGCCCCGGACCCGTCGACCGTGAGGTCGATCACGGCGGTCCGCCCCTCGGCGAGGGCTCGGCGCAGGTCGCGGTCCGGCAGCGAGAGGGCCAGCGAGGGGCCGCCGGGCTGGTAGACGACGCCGGGCACGAAGCCCTGCCGCCGGAGCCGGCGCGCGGGGCCGTCGCCGAACTCCAAGCGCTCCTGCGCGTTGAGCGAGATGTGTCCCATCAGTGCCGAATTCCTCCTCGGGGCCGACGCGGGAGTGTACCGAAGTCTCGCCCTCGTGCCCTGAACCGCCGAGGGTCGGGTGGCTTCGGGGAGGGAGGCCGTCGGCCGGTGAGGCCCCCGCGAAACGCCCGCAATCCACGTTGCGAAAGACGGCCGGAGCGCATCACCTTGAAGTGGTGTCGTATCCTCAGGGGGCGACGCAGGGGAATTCCGCGAGAAAGGTGAGCGCCTGTGGCAGTGAGGGATGAGGCCTCGGTACGCCGAGAGGCGAGCGCCCGCATGCGCGCGGCGGCCTTCCAGATGCGGCGCGAGGGTGCGGCGTTCGACTCCATCGGCAGCCGTCTCGGGGTCAACCGGGGCGCGGCCCGCAAGCTGGTGCAGAAGGAGGTCCGGCTCCTCGCCGGCGAGTCGGACGCCGAGGAGCGCCGCCTGCTGCACGCCGAGGCGTTGATGGACCTCTGGCGGGTCCTCTACGGCCCGGCCACGGCAGGTGACATCGACGCCATCGACCGCTTCCTGCGCGTCGAGGAGCGGATCTCGAGCCTGCTGGGACTCGACCGCCCCGTCGGCGGCGAGGGCAACGGCGCGGTGAAGATCGTGCTCGACCGGTCCGAGGGCGAGCCCGCCCCCGAGGCGCGCAGGCCCCGCTTCACCAGCGCGGCGCCGGAGGCCGAGCGCCTGCGGGACTAGCGGTCGGGGGCGACCCGGGCCGACCAGCCGCGCAGCAGGCCGTCGTCCGCCCCGGTATCGGGTTCGCGCTCGAGGGTGACGCGGAAGGCGCCGCCGCCGATGGAGAACTCGCGCCGGGCGGAGCCGCCCGCCTGGCCCGGACGCTCGGGGACCACCCGCTCACGCACGGCCTGGTAGCGAGCCCGGGCGCGGTCGATGGCCGCCTCGAACCCGTTGAGGCCGCGATCGACCCGCTCCGCGGTGCGGGAGATGGGCGCCACCTGACGAGCGACGCTCGGAGCCGTGAGCGCCGACACCAGGGTGTAGATCCCGGATCCGATGGCCACCACGACGCCGGCCACCGCCAGCCATCTGAGCCACCGGGAGCGCACCTCCTTCACCCCGAGGGGCGCTGAGCGCAGGCTCTCGGCGATCTCCGCCGGAAGGGCCTTCAGGGCCTCGTTGAGGCGGGCGACGTCGGTTGAGGAGAGGTGCTCGCCCACGATGGGCGCGCGGTCCTCGCGGGGCTCGTCGGGTGAGGGCATGACACGGAAACGATAGTCCGCCCGGCAAATGCCGGCCGGACGAGCCGGGGCGGGGGCTCAGGGTCCCCGCTCGTTGAGGGCCGCCTCGACCGCGTCGAGGTCCATCCCGCCGTAGGGCAACTCGCCCGCCACGACGTCGTCGCGGTCATCGACGATCATGTAGAGGCCGTAGCCCGGCATCTCCGGGCCGGGGTCGCGCGACTTCACCAGCCGGAGCCCCTGTCGGCGGGCCTTCCGGCGGAGACGGTCCTCGCGCCGATCCTCGCTCTCGGTCATTCGGCCGCGACGGGCCCCTCGCCGTCCTGCCTCTCGGAGGCCCTCCCGGCCGGCTCGTCCTTCTGGTCCGCGTACCAACGCAAACCGGTCACCGCCCACTTGGCGGGCAAGGTGACGACGGCGACGCCGGCCTCGATTACCTCCGCGGTGAACCTCGCCAATGTCCGCAAGGATCGGTCCTTTCCTCGGTCGTTGAGAGTTGGCTCGTGGCCGGCCTGGAGCCGCCATCTGCGGAGCGTCGGCTCGGAGACGCCCAGCTGACGCGAGAGCTCGGCGACCGTCTGGCCGCTCGAGCGCAGCAGGCGCACCGCCTCGGCCCGGAACTCCGGCGGGTAGGGAGGACCCGGTCTTGGCATCGTGCACGTCCCTCCGGCGCCCGCGGCCCAGATGCTCCGGTTGGCACGTGGGGCGGTCCCTCGAGCCCAGGCTAGGGACAACCTCGCGCGCGCGCCATCGTCCCGATGAGACGAAATCCCGCGGCCGTGCGCGGGCGTCCGGGTTTTCTCGGGCGACGCCTAGAAGAGTTGGTTCTCGCCCGCGAAGATCGCGCTCACCGACTCGTCGCAGAACACGTTGTGAACCGAGTCGGCCAGGATGCGATCGACGGAGAGGACCCGGAAGAGCTCGCTGTCGGCGGCCTCCTCGGGCAGGGGCACCGTGTCGCTGAGGACCACCTCCTCGATCACCGAGTCGCGCAGCCGCTGGACCGCGCTCCCGGACAGGAGCCCGTGGGTGGCCGCCGCGAAGATGCGCGTCGCGCCCTGCTCCTTGACCATCTCCGCCCCGGCGCAGAGGGTGCCCGCGGTGTCGATCATGTCGTCGATCAGGATGGCGTCGCGCCCCTGGACATCGCCGATCAGCAGGGTCACCTCCGCCTCGTTGTGATCGGGGCGTTGCTTGGTGAGGACGGCCAGAGTGGCCCCGAGCCGCTCCGCGAAGTGGTTGGCCAGCTTGGCGCGCCCGGCGTCCGGCGAGACCACCACCAGGCGTTCCGAGAGGTCGCCCCCATAGACCCGCTCGCGGAAGTGGTCGACGAACATGGGCAGCGCGGTCATGTGGTCCACCGGCACCTGGAAGAAGCCCTGAACCTGGCCGGCGTGAAGGTCCATCGTCAGCACGCGGTCCACGCCGGCGGCCTGGAGCAGCTCGGCGATCAGCTTGGCCGTGATCGGCTCGCGCGGGGCCGACTTCTTGTCCTGGCGCGAGTAGCCGTACCAGGGGATGACGGCGGTGATGCGGTGCGCGGAGGCCAGCTTGGCGGCGTTGATCATGATCAACAGCTCCATCAGGCTGTCGTTCACCGGCTTGGAGGTGGACTGGACGAGGAAGACGTCGGCCCCGCGAACGCTCTCCTCGAAGCGGACGTAGATCTCGCCGTTCGCGAAGGTCTGCAGCCGGACGCTGCCGAGCTCGATGCCGAGGCGCGTGGCGATCTTCCCGCCGAGCACCTGGCTCGACCGGCCCGCGAAGACCATCAGCCGCTTCGAGTCGTCCCGGTCGATGCTCGTGCTCACCGGCGACCCCCCTTCGCCTCGGAGGCCGCCTGGGCGGCCCGTGCCACGGCCTTCTCCGTGAAGCCCTCGATCACCGACTGGCGCGCCCGCGCAATTCCGAGCGCCCCGTCGGGGACGTCGTCCGTGATGATGGACCCCGCGCCGGTCATCGCGTCGTCACCCACGGTGACGGGTGCCACGAACACGCAGTCCGAGCCGGTCTTCACCCGCGCGCCGATCGTGGTGCGGTGCTTGCGGAACCCGTCGTAGTTGGCCGTGATGTTGCCCGCGCCGATGTTCGTGCCCTCCCCCACGGTGGCGTCGCCGACGTACGAGAGGTGCGGCACGGCCGCGCCGGGGCCGATCACCGAGTTCTTGATCTCGACGTAGGTGCCCACCCGCGAGCCGCGCTCCAGCCGCGTCCCGGGCCGCAGGTAGGCGAACGGGCCCACCCGGGTCCCGCCCTCGATGGTGGCGCCGGTCACGTGGGCGCTGACGATGGTGCAGTCGGGGCCGATGGCGCTGTCGGCGATGACCACGTCCGGGCCGATGCGGCAGGCCGCGCCGATGCGGGTCTCGCCGCGCAGGTGCGTGCCGGGCCACAGCACGGTGTCGGCGCCCACCCGCACGCCCGCATCGACGTAGACCGACCCCGGATCGGGCATGGTCACGCCGCCGCGCATCAGCTCCTCACGCAGATGCCGCTGGAGCACGACCTCGCAGGCCGCCAGCTCCACCTTGTCGTTGACCCCCGCGACCGACTCGGGGTCGTCGGCCACGATGAGCGCCACCGGGCCGTCGAGCATCGCCAGGGCGTCCGTGAGGAGCAGCTCCCCGGTCGCGCTGTCGGTCGCCAGGCGGTCGAGCACCGCGGCCAGGCGTGGGCGGTCGAAGGCGTAGAGCCCGGCGTTGAACTCCCCGATGGCCATCTCCTGGGGGGAGGCGTTGCGGGCCTCCACGACCCGGGCGACGGTCCCGTCCGCCCCGCGCACCACGCGCCCGTAGGCGCCGGCGTCGGGGAGCACCGCGGTCACGATGGTGGCCGCGCGCGACCGGTCGGCCGTCTGCGCCTTCGCCAGGTCCCGCACCAGATCGCCCGGGAGGAGCGGCGTGTCCCCGCACGCCACCACGACGGTGTCGCAGGCGGGGTCGAGCGCGGCCAGGCCCACCCGCGCGGCGTCCCCCGTGCCCAGCCGCTCGGACTGCACGACCACGGTGACGCCGGGAGGGAGCACCTCGCGGACGGCGTCCGCCCCGTGCCCGACCACCACCACGGTGCGGTCGGCGCCCGCCGCGGCGAGCGCGTCGAGCACCCATGCGATCAGCGGCCGGCCGGCCAGGGGTTGGGCCACCTTCGGGAGGTCCGAGTGCATCCTTGTCCCCTGCCCGGCGGCGAGGACGACGGCACCGATGCTCATGCGATCCTGAGGGTCGGGGGGCGGGAGGGTCCACCTGGTTGGGGCGGGAGGATTCGAACCCCCGATCGCGGGACCAAAACCCGCTGCCTTACCCCTTGGCTACGCCCCATCAAACGCCCTCCTTGGCCGAGCGAGTATAGACACCGGGCAGGCCGGCACGGCCCCGCCAAGGGGGCGCTCACCGGTCCAGGACGATGACGTCGATGACCACCGCCCGGTCCTCGTCGGAGGTCTCCCCGTTCTCGACGTTGACCACCTCGACGGTCTCCGCGCGGCACTCCACGCGCACCCGCATGCCCTCCGCGAGCACCCCGTCCTTGAGCCGCTCGGCCAACCCGCCGCGGATCTCGAACGTGTCCATGAGGAAGGGCTCGTCCGTGTCGAGGCTCATCAGCAGCACGTCGCCCGCGTACGGATCGCGGTCCTGCCACAGCAGGCTGATCTCCCCGGTGATCGACTGGTCGGCCACCGCGGGCGAGTGTAGCGGCGCAGCGGGTCTAGGACCGGTCGGCCGCCGGGCGCAGCGGGGGCCGGCGGCCTGCGAGCCGGCTCCAGGCGAGCAGCAGCCACGGCGCCAGCGCGAGGGCGGCGATGTCGAAGAAGACGTAGCCGCTGGCAGCGCCGCTGGGGGGGTTGCCGTCGGGGACCCCGAGGCCGGGGACCTCCTCGGCCCACCGCCAGGTCCCCACGGCCGTGCCGTAGATCTCCAGGAAGGCCACCGCCAGGAACACGCCCGCGTAGACCGCCGGCGCGCGGCCGCGCCACAGGAACAGGAGCAGCACCGCCGCGCCCACCGCTCCGGCCGCGTCGACCCGCCCCAGGGCCACCAGGCCGAGGGTCGCCCAACCGCCCACGCCGATCATCGCGATCCGCACCAGGGTCCGCGTGTGCCGGCGCGCCCACCCGGTCTGGCTCAGCCGCAGCCCCGTGAGGTAGACGAAGGCGTGACCCGGCGGGACGAAGAGGGGCAGGTTCCCGAGCCGGTACTCGTAGATGCCCCAGATGATCGACCCGACCACCTCCGCGCAGGTGGCGACCACGACCACCACCGAGGTCTGGGCGCGCTCCATCGGCGTGAGGTACACGAAGACGACCGCGAGGAACGCCCACGTGCACAGGCCGAGGAGCATCTGGGCGCCCAGGTCGGCGTAGCGATCGACCGCCAGGCCGACCACGGTGATCGCGAAGGTGAACGCGATGAAGAGGGGGGGCCGGCGGACGATCTGCCGGAGCACGCCCTCGGATGCCGGGAGGGCCGGCGAGGCGACGGCGGGGGCGGCCGTGGACACCGGCGCAGAATACGGGCTCGGAGACACCCGCATGTCACAAGTTTGGGACTAGGATTCCCGGTGATGAGCACACGTCTCCACTTCCAGGCCGAGATCGAGCACTTCCGCAGCGGGCTGGTCGAGATGGCCAGCCAGGTCCTGTCCCAGGTCGAGCGCGGCGTGAGCGCCTGGGAAGAGGTCGACCTGGCGGCCGCCGCCGAGGTCATCGAGGGCGACGACCTCGTCGACGAGCGGTGCGCGGAGCTCGACCACAGGGTCTTCAGCCTCCAGCTGCTGGAGGCGCCGGTCGCCCAGGACCAGCGCCTGCTGCACGTGGGGCTCATCGCCGTCGTCGCGCTCGAGCGGGTGGGCGACCTCGGGGTCGCGATCGCCGAGGCCGCGACCCAGGTCAGGCCGGAGGGGGCGGTCCCGGAGGTTCAGGCGCTCATCTCGCGCATGAGCGCCCGCGCGATCGACACGCTCGCGCGCGCCGTGCAGGCCATCGCCCGGGGCGACGCGGAGCTGGGCGAGGAGGCGGCCGCCGAGGCGGCGACCGTGCGACTGATGCTGCGGGACGTGCTGACCGCCGTAGCCGAGGCCCCGGACGAGCCCGAGACGCGGGCGTGGTCCGCCGCGGCCGTGCTGGTGGCGCGCCACCTGGAGCGCGTGGCCAACAACGGCTCGGAGCTCGGGGGGCGGGTGCGCTTCCTGGTCAGCGGCGAGCCCTTCACGCGGGCGAGCACCGCGGGCGCCTGACCCGGCGCCCCCGGGCGGCTACTCCTTCTCGACCTCGGCGGGCATCGCCGCGCTGGTCTCGGGCTGCTCGGGGCCCGTGCGCTCCGCCTCAGCGGCGGACCGCTCCGCGCGCTCCAGGGACTCGAGGGCGTCGAGCGCGGACGAGTCCGTCGCCATGGTCCTGATGCTGTTGCGCCGCTGCCGCTTTGCCTTGGCCATCGCCACCTCCAGGGTCCGCCGAAAAGTGTACCCCGCCTCGCAAGCGCCCCGGCGTACGCCGGCCCTCTTACGCGGGGCCGGCGGGACGCCAAATGCGCTCTGGCCGAGCGCATTTGTGGACCGGCAGCACCGGCTGCGCCGGGGCGGGCCGCCGGAAAGAGCAGACCAAGCGGGGCGG
>JAXIPH010000236.1:0-5319 GCA_045403035.1 Thermoleophilia bacterium
AGCACTTCGGGACCAACGGAGGCGGCTACTACAACTCAAACTCGGCCGTCCCGTTCGAGAACCCGACCCCGCTGACCAACTTCCTGGAGCTGCTCGGCGAGATCGTCATCGCCTTCGCCCTCACCTACACCTTCGGGCTGATGGTGGGCAACCGGCGGCAGGGGTGGGCGATCTTCGCCGCCATGATGCTTATGCTCGTGGTCGCCATCGCCGTGATCGTGCCCTTCGAGCAGCGCGGGTCCGAGGTGCTGCAGTCCTCCGGTGTGGAGCTGTCCGCCGGCGACGGCCAGGCCGGCGGCAACATGAGCGACAAGGAGGTCCGCTTCGGGCCACTCGACACCTCGCTCTTCGCCGCGGTCACCACCGGCACCTCGAGCGGGGCGGTCGACGGCGGCCACGACGCCCTCACCGGCGGGGGCGGGGCGGTGGCGCTCTCGCTGATCACGCTGGGGGAGGTCGCGCCCGGAGGGGTCGGCTCCGGCATGTACGGGATGCTGCTGTTCGTCGTGGTGGCGGTGTTCATCGCCGGGCTGATGGTGGGCCGAACGCCCGAGTACCTGGGCAAGAAGATCGGCGCGCAGGAGATCAAGCTCACCATGATCGGGATCCTGGTGATGCCGATCGGCCTGCTGGTGATGCTCGCCGCGGCGGTGACCACCGATGCCGGCACGGCCTCGATCTTCAACAGCGGCCCGCAGGGCTTCTCCGAGGCCTTCTACGCCTACGGCTCGCAGTTCAACAACAACGGCAGCGCCTTCGCCGGCTACGGGGTGACCGAGCTGTCGGCCACCCTCGGCGGGGTCGCGATGATGCTGGGCCGCTTCGCCCCGATCCTGGCGGTGCTGGCCCTCGCGGGCGCCCTCTCGCGCAAGCCGGTGGCCCCCTTCAGCGCGGGCACCCTTCGCACGACGACGCCCACCTTCGTGGCGATGCTGATCTTCGTGATCATCCTGGTCGCCGCCCTCAACTTCATCCCGGCGCTGGCGCTGGGGCCGGTGGCCACCGAACTCTCCGGGAATCCCTTCTGATGGGCCGCATCCTGCACCCCCTGCGCGTTGCGGCGGGGATGATCGTCGTCTTCACCGTCCTGCTCGGCATCGTCTACCCGCTGGCCATGACCGGCGCCGCCCAGGTGCTGTTCCCCGGGGTGGCGGACGGCAGCCTGGTGAAGCGGGACGGCCAGGTCGTGGGCTCCGAGCTCGCGGGCCAGGTCTTCACCTCGCCGGCCTACTTCCACACGCGGTCCTCGGCGACGACGCCGCCGGACAACCCGTCGGCGACGACGTTCGCGAACCTCGGCCCGAACAACCTGGCCCTGCAGGACGCGGTGAACGGATACATCGCCGACGCCCTCGAGCTCGAGCGGCCCTACAACCCCGGGCTGCGCGCACAGGACCTGCCCGTGGACATGGTCACCACCTCCGCCTCCGGCATCGACCCGCACATCTCCGAGGCGAACGCCCGCCTGCAGGCGAATCGGATCGCCGAGGTGCGTGGGGTCCCGCTCGAGCGGGTCCTCGGCCTGATCGACGACAACACCGAGGGTCGCTCGGCCGGATTCCTCGGCGAGGCCGGGGTCAACGTCCTCCTGCTCAACCTCGACCTGGACCAGCTCGCCGGTCCGCCCCCGCGCCCATGACCGTCGCCTCCCGCCCCCGCCGCAAGCTCTTCACGAAGGACATCATGGTCCCGGCTCTCTGGGCGTCCTTGCGCAAGCTCGACCCGCGGGTCCAGATCCGCAATCCCGTGATGTTCGTGGTCGAGGTGGGCAGCGCGATCACCACCGGGATCTGCCTCGCGGACCTGTTCCGGGGCCGCACCGACGGGCTGTGGTTCACCGGCGTCGTCGCCCTCTGGCTGTGGTTGACGGTCGTCTTCGCGAACCTCGCGGAAGCCGTCGCCGAGGGGCGCGGCAAGGCCCAGGCGAACGCCCTCCGGGCCACCCGCAGCGAGATGATGGCGCGGCGCCTGGATGAGGGGGGCCGGGAGGAGAGCGTCCCCGCCGCCCACCTGCGCCCGGGCGACCTGGTCGTGTGCGAGGCCGGCGACCTGATCCCGGGCGACGGGGACGTCGTCGAGGGCGTGGCGTCGGTGGACGAGTCGGCCATCACCGGGGAGTCCGCCCCGGTCATCCGCGAGTCGGGCGGCGACCGCAGCGCGGTCACCGGCGGCACGCGGGTGCTGTCCGACCGGATCGTGGTGCGCATCACCCAGGAGCCGGGGGCGAGCTTCCTCGACCGCATGATCTCCCTGGTGGAGGGCACCTCGCGGCGCAAGACGCCCAACGAGATCGCCCTCAACATCCTGATCGCGGGCCTCACGATCGTCTTCCTGGTGGTCACGGCCACGCTGCGGCCGATGGTCACCTACTCGGGCTCCGAGGTGTCGCTGACGGTCCTCATCGCGCTCCTGGTGGCGCTCATCCCCACCACGATCGGGGCCCTCCTGTCGGCCATCGGCATCGCCGGCATGGACCGCCTCGTGCAGCGCAACGTGCTGGCCATGAGCGGCCGCGCGGTCGAGGCCGCCGGCGACGTGGACACCCTCCTCCTCGACAAGACCGGCACCATCACGCTGGGCAACCGCCAGGCCACGGAGTTCATCCCGGCGCACGGGATCGCCGAGCGCGACCTGGCCGACGCGGCCCAGCTCGCCTCCCTGGCCGACGAGACCCCCGAGGGCCGCTCCATCGTCGTGCTCGCCAAGGAGCGCTTCGGCTTCCGCGAGCGGGAGGAGGTGGCGCGCGGCCTGGAGTTCATCCCCTTCAGCGCCGAGACGCGCATGAGCGGCGTGCAGACCAACGGCACGAGCATCCGCAAGGGCGCCTCCGACGCCATCCAGACGTGGGTGGGAGGCCGGGGAGGTACCTTCCCGGCCGGCCTGCAGGACGCGGTCGACGTGGTGGCGCGCGCGGGCGGCACCCCCCTCGTCGTGGCGCGCGACGCGCAGGCCCTGGGCGTGATCCACCTGAAGGATGTGGTCAAGGAGGGGATGACCCAGCGCTTCACGGAGTTGCGCCAGATGGGCATCCGCACGGTCATGATCACCGGTGACAACCGCCTGACCGCCGCCGCCATCGCCGCCGAGGCCGGGGTCGACGACTTCCTCGCCCAGGCGACGCCCGAGGACAAGATGGCCCTGATCCGGGAGGAGCAGGGGCGCGGGCACCTGGTGGCCATGACGGGGGACGGCACCAACGACGCGCCGGCGCTGGCCCAGGCGGACGTGGGCGTCGCCATGAACACCGGCACCTCGGCGGCGAAGGAGGCCGGGAACATGGTCGACCTCGACTCCGACCCCACCAAGCTCATCGAGATCGTCGAGGTCGGCAAGCAGCTGCTCATCACCCGGGGCGCGCTGACGACCTTCTCGATCGCGAACGACATCGCCAAGTACTTCGCGATCCTGCCCGCGGTCTTCGTCGGAAGCTACGCGGCCGAGCAGGGCGGCGTGGGGCCCCTCGATGCTCTGAACGTGATGGACCTCGGCACCCCGCAGAGCGCGATCATCTCCGCCATCGTGTTCAACGCGCTGATCATCCCCGCCCTGGTGCCGCTGGCCCTGCGCGGCGTCCGCTACCGCGCGATCGGCGCCACGCGGCTGCTCCGCCGCAACCTCCTGATCTACGGTCTCGGCGGCGTGATCGCGCCGTTCGTGGGGATCAAGCTCATCGACCTGCTCATCCACAACGTCTTCGGAGCGTGACCACATCGCCGGACGCGGACGGCTGAAGGTCTACGTGGGCATGGCGGCCGGCGTCGGAAAGACCTACACGATGCTCGAGGAGGGGCACGAGCGCCTTCGCGAGGGCGAGGACGTGGTGATCGGCTGGCTCGAGCCGCACGGGCGCGCCGAGACGGCCGCGATGGGCGAGGGGATCGAGGTGGTCCCGCCCCGGGAGACGACGCACCGGGGCATCGCGCTGCGGGAGATGGACACCGCCGCGGTCCTCGCGCGCGCGCCCGAGGTGGCGCTGGTCGACGAGCTCGCCCACACCAACGCCTCGGGGTCGGACCACGACAAGCGCTACTCCGACGTCGAGGACCTGCAGCTCGCGGGGATCGACGTGATCTCCACGGTCAACGTGCAGCACCTCGAGAGCCTGAACGATCGCATCTTCGAGCTCACCGGGGTCCGCGTGCGCGAGACCATCCCCGACGGCGTGCTTCTCGACGCCGACGAGGTCGTGCTCGTGGACCTCACCCCCGAGGCGCTCCAGGCGCGGCTTCGCGCCGGGAAGATCTACCCGGCCGAGCGCGCGGAGGCCGCCCTTCTCAACTTCTTCACCACGGCCAACCTGGACACCCTCCGCGAGGTGGCGCTGCGGGAGATCGCGGGCACGGTGGACGCGCGCATCCACCGTGACCCGCCCGGCGCCCCCGGCCGCGCCGAGCCCGTCCCCGTCGCCGACCGGGTGATGGTGGTGGCGCGGGCCGAGCGCGGGGCCCAGCGGCTCGTGCGCATGGCCTGGCGCGCCGCCCGGCGGCTGGGCGCCGAGCTGGACGTGGTGTACGTGGACGGGAAGCTGGACGAGGAGGGCGTCCGCCAGCGCGATCTCCTGCGCGGTCTCGCGGTCACCCTGGGGGCGCACCTCATCGTGCTCCCCGACGAGGAGTTGGTCGAGGCGATCGCCGCCCTGGTGCGCGAGCGCGGGGTCACCCGCCTGGCCATGTCGACGCCGCGCCCCCGGCGCGCCATGGGGCGCCTGCGCGGCGACCTTCTCACCGCGCTGCTGGAGCGCCTGGAGGGCGTGGACGTGTTCCTGATCGCGGACCGCCCGCGACGGCGCCCGGAGGAGCCTCGGTGACGCCGCGCCGCGTCCTGGTGGCCACCGACCACCACCACTGCCCGGGGGCCGCGCTGGAGCACGGCGCCGCCCTGGCGGGTCCGCACGGCGAGGTGGTGCTGGCATCCGTCCTGGTGGTGCCGCTGGCCCAGCCCCTGGGGGCGAACATGGAGCGCGCGGTGGGGGAGGCCTGCGCCCTGCTCGAGGCGAGCGAGCGGGAATCGACCGCGGCGACCCTCGACACCCGCCTGGTGCGCTCGCGGTCGTTCGCCGAGGGGGTCCTCGACACCCTCGCCGCCGAGCCCTTCGACCTCCTCGTGCTCGAGAAGGTGCGCGGCGGGGGGCGCGACGGGATGGCCGAGCAGATCGGCGAGATCCTGGAGAGGGCGGACACGACCGTGGCCGTCGTCCGCCCCCGCTAGGACGGCTCCGGGCTCAGTCGCCGCCCACGACGTCCTCGGACACCAGACCCCGGTCGGCGGCCCAGCCGACGAACTCGGCCAGGGTCTGCGAGTGCGTCGGGCGCTCGGTCG
>JAXIPH010000237.1:0-5502 GCA_045403035.1 Thermoleophilia bacterium
CATCTTCAGCACGCTCGCGCCGCGGAGGTGCGTGACGTACGCCCCGGTCGCCACCCCGAAGAGCACGCCGCCCCAGATCCCGAGGCCGCCCTGCCAGATCGCGATCGGGCCGTACCACTCGTCGCCGACCTCGTCCCAGCTGGTGAGATCGTGGTAGAGCCGAGCGCCGATCAGGCCGGCGAGGACGGACCAGAGGGCCACCTCGAGCACCAGGTCCGGGTCGCCGCCGACGGCGCGCCAGCGACGCATGCTGATCCAGACGGCCGCGGCGATCCCCGCCAGCAGGCACAGGGCGTAGAGGCGGATGTCGAGCGAGCCCACCGTGATGTCGCGGACGTCGGGGGCGGGGATGCTCGCGACGAGGCCGGCGCCGGACACTCGGCGGAGACTAGAGGAACCGCACCGCCGGCTGTGTTCTACGGGACCGAGGCCTCTAGTGAGTGAACGCTCACTTGCTACGGTGGGTGGATGACGACGCTCGGCGACCCCATCGTCCCGCGTGCCCGCATGAGCCGGGAGGAACGGCGAGCGTGCCTCCTGCTCGTGGGACGCGGGCTGTTCGCCGAGCGCGGCTACCACGGCACGAGCACGGCGGACATCGCCCGCGAGGCGCGGTGCTCGGAGGCCGTGCTGTACCACCACTTCGCCTCCAAGCAGGCGCTCTTCCTGGCGGTGCTCGAGGAGCAGGCAGGGAGGATGCAGCAGCGCCTGGAGCAGGCCGCCGAGGGAGCCGGCGACGACCCGTTCGGGAGCATCGCGCGGGCGCTCGGGCAGCGGGTCACCGAGCCCGACGTGCCCGACTCGCTGAAGCTGCGCTCGCTCGCCGTGACCATGGCCGACGAGCCCGAGGTGCGCCAGACGCTCGACCGCATCCGCGACGGCTTCGCGGAGATCGTGGGGGCCGCCGTGCGCCGCAGTCAGGCCTCCGGCCGGCTCCGCGCCGACGTCGATCCCGACCACGTCGTGGCCCTCTTCGCGGGCCTCAGCTTCCTGGGCGCGTTCACCTGCGCCACCGACGGCGACCGTGCGCTCCGGCGCCTGGGGCCCATCGCCGAGACCCTCGTCCAGATCCTGCAGCCGTCCGACCCGCCCACCCTCGAGGACACGCCGTGACCTCTCACGCCCAGGGGTACAAGTGGCTGACGCTGGCCGCCATGTGCTTCGGCCTCTTCCTGATCATGCTGGACAACACGATCGTCAACGTGGCGCTGCCCTCGATCCAGCGCCAGCTCGACGCGTCGCCATCGACTCTCGAGTGGACGATCAACGCCTACGTGCTCTCGTTCGCCGTGCTGATCATGCTCGGCGGGAAGCTGGGCGACCGCTTCGGACGCAAACGGATGTTCCTGGTGGGCCTCACGATCTTCACCGCGATGTCCGCGGCGTGCGCGCTCGCTCCGACGGCCGAATGGCTCGTGACGTTCCGGGCCGGCCAGGGCGTCGGGGGCGCGCTCATGAACCCGCTGACCCTGTCGATCATCGTCGCGGCCTTCCCGCGCAGGGAGCTGGGGACCGCCATCGGGATCTGGGCCGGCATCTCCGCCCTGGCGCTCGCGATCGGCCCGGTGCTGGGCGGCGTGCTGGTGGAGCGCGTCGACTGGTCGGCCGTCTTCTGGATCAACGTGCCCGTCGGGATCGTCGGAGCGCTCGTGACGCTCTGGGCGGTGGCCGAGTCGCGCGACCCCACGAGCCTCACCCTCGACCTGCCGGGGATCGGCCTGATCACGGCGGGCCTCTTCCTGGTCGTGTGGGGCCTGATCGAGACCAACTCGCACGCCTGGGCGTCGACCTACACGATCGCGTTCCTGGTCTCCGGCATCGCGACTCTCGTCGCCTTCGTGGTCTGGGAGGCGCGGAGCGCGAACCCGATGGTGCCCCTCGAGTTCTTCCGCCGCCCCGCGTTCAGCGCACCCGTGATCCTCGTCGCCTTCGTGGGCCTCGCGCTGTTCGGCGTCGTCTACTTCATCACCCTCTACTTCCAGAACGTGAAGGGCTGGTCGCCGGAGAAGTCCGGGCTCGCCGCCCTGCCGCTCACCGGGATGGTCATGCTGATCGGGCCTCTGGCCGGGCGGCTTCAGTCGCGCTTCACGCCTCGCCAGCTCATGACCACCGGGATGCTGATGCTGTCCGCCGGCCTCGTGGGGCTCAGCCAGATCACGGTCGGGTCCAGCTACAACGCCATCTGGCCCTTCTACGTCATCATGGGCGCGGGCCTGGCCCTCACGATGCCCACGACGTCGGCCACCGCGATGGCGGCGGTGGACGCCCGCAAGGCCGGGGTGGCCTCCGGGGTGATCAACTCCGCGCGGCAGGTGGGCGCCGCGGTGGGGCTGGCGGTGCTCGGGGCCGTCGGTGCGACGCTGGCGAGCAACGCATGGGCCGACGACGTCGCCGGGCTGCCGGCGGCCGCGCGGGGCCAGGCCGCCGGCCTCGACGAGCTGGTCATCGGCGGGCAGGGCCGGGTGATCGGGCAGATCGCCGGGCCGGCGGCCCAGCAGAGCGCGCTCGAGTCGTTCGTGACCGGCGTCAACGGCGCGATGTGGGTCGGCGCGGCGCTGACCTTCGCGGCCGCGATGACGGCCTTCATCGGGCTGCGGGGCGTCCCGTCGCCGCGCGACGAGGCACCGGGGCCCTCCCCGGCGCCGTCCGACGGCGCTCCAAGCGAGCGGATCCCCGCCGGCACGCCCGGCTGATGGCGGGGATTGCCATGTGATTGTGAGACTGGTTATCATCTGCGCCCTCTGAGGTCCGCGCTCGCGGGCCCGGCCTTTCCGGGAGGACGCGGCGATGGGACGGCGCAGATGGATGGCGATCGCGGTCGTCGTGCTCCTCGCCGGTCTGGCGCCCCTCCTGGCGGCGTGCGGTGACGACGGCGGCACCGGTGACCGCCCGGACGTGGTGGTGACCACCACGGTCCTCGGCTCGATCGTCAAGGAGGTCGTGGGCGAGGCCGCCGACGTGCACGTGCTGATGCCGAACGGCGCCGACCCCCACGAGTTCCAGCCCTCGGCGAGGGACGCCGAGCGGCTGGCGAGCTCCGACCTGGTGGTCGAGAACGGCCTGAAGCTCGAGGAGGGGCTGGAGGACGCGCTGGGACAGGCGCGCGACGACGGGACCCGCATCTTCACGGCCACCGATCACGTGAAGCTGCTGGCCTTCGGCGCCGACGACGCGCAGGAGATCGCCGAGCACGGCCCCAACGACCCTCACATCTGGACCGATCCGCTGGCGATGCGCGACATGGTCCAGGCGCTGGTGCCGGAGCTGCGGGGAGCGCTCGGCATCGACGTTGCGGCGCGCGGACGATCGCTGGAGACGCGCCTCGAGGCGCTGGACGCCGACATCACCGCCGAGGTCGCGCGCCTGCCCGCGGACCGCCGCAAGCTCGTCACCGGCCACGAGTCGCTGGGGTACTTCGCCGACCGCTACGGCTTCCGCCTGGTGGGGGCCGTGCTGCCCTCGCTGAGCTCGCAGGCCCAGGCCTCCTCCGGCGAGCTGGCCACGCTGAAGGATCTCGTCCGCGAGGAGGACGTCTCGGTGATCTTCAACGAGATCGGGACCCCGCCGGGCGTGGCCCGGGCCGTGGCCGACGAGACGGGCGCGCGCGTGGTGGAGCTCGCCACGCACACCCTCCCCGACGACGGCTCGTACCTCACCTTCATGAGGGACCTCGCGGACGGCGTCGTCGAGTCCCTCCGCTCCGACGAGCCGAGCTGAGCCGTGGGCCCGCTCCTGGACCCGTTCCTGGACAACGAGTTCATGATGCGGGCGCTGGTCGCGGGCGTCCTCGTGGCCGTCGCGTGCGCGATCGTGGGGACCTTCGTGGTCCTCCGGGGCCTGGCGTTCATCGGCGACGCCCTTGCGCACGGCGTGCTGCCGGGCATCGCCGGGGCCCTGCTGCTGGGCTTGCCGGGCATCGGCGGGGCGTTCGTGGGCGCGGCGGTCATGATCGCGGGGGTCGACGTGGTGCGTCGCCGCTCGCGGCTGTCGGGCGACACCGCGATCGGCCTGCTCTTCGTGGGCATGCTGGCCCTCGGCGTGGTGATCGTGTCGCGGTCCGACTCGTTCACGGGCGACCTCACCCGGATCCTGTTCGGCGAGGTGCTCGGCATCGGATGGTCGGACATCTGGGTCCAGCTCGCCGCCGCGGTGCTTGTGGGGGTCGTGGCGCTCGTGTGCGCCCGCCCCTTCCAGCTGCTGGCCTTCGACCGGGAGCAGGCGCGGGTGGCGGGCTTCTCGCCCGGCCTGCACGAGTGGCTGATGCTGGGGATGATCGCGGTGACCGTGGTGGTGTCGTTCCAGACCGTCGGCACGCTGCTGGTGTTCGGGATGCTCGTGGCGCCCCCGGCCACCGCGGCCCTCCTCGCGCGCCGGATCGGCGCGATGATGCTGGGCGCGGCGATCCTCGGGGCGCTCTCGGTGGCGGTGGGGCTCCTCCTCTCCTACCACTACGACCTGGCCGCCGGGGCGACGATCGTGCTGGTGGAGGTCGCCGCCTTCTTCGTCGTGCTCGCGGTCCGGTCGCTGCGCCGTCCGCTCGTGGCGGCTCCCGCGTGAGCGGCGCGCTGCGGACCGCCGCCCTCGCGGTGGGCTACGACGGCCGGCCGGTGGTCTCCGGCCTGTCCCTGAGCCTCGTCCCGGGGCAGATGCTGGCGGTGCTCGGCACCAACGGCTCGGGGAAGTCCACGCTGGTGAAGACCGTCGCCGGCCTGCTGGAGCCGGTGTCCGGGACGATCGAGGTGCTGGGCGGCCGGCCGGGTGCGGCGCCGGCGCGGGTGGCCTACCTGGGCCAGGTGCAGCCCACGGGCCACGTCCTGCCCCTGCGCGCCCGGGACGTGGTCGCCATGGGGCGCTTCGCCGCCCGCGGCCTCATGAGGCGGATGACGCGCCGGGACCGTCTCGGGGTGGAGGCCGGGATGGAGCGCATGGGCATCGCCGGCCTGGCCGAGGAGCCGCTGGGGAGCCTGTCGGGCGGGCAGCGCCAGCGCGTGCACATCGCCCGGGCCCTCGCGTGGGAGGCGGACCTGCTGGTGCTGGACGAGCCCACCTCCGGCCTCGACCTGGCCGGGCGCGAGCTGCTTCAGGCCGCGCTGACGCAGGAGCGTGCGCGGGGCGCCGCGGCCGTGGTGTGCACCCACGACGTGGGCGACGCGGCCGGCGCCGAGCACGCGCTGCTCCTGGACCGCCGGGTCGTGGCCTGCGGCCCCCCCGGCGAGGTGCTCACGCGCGACGCCCTGATGGAGACCTTCGGGCTGGTGCTGGCGGAGCTCCCGGGCGGATCCGAGATGGTGATGGACCCGGTGCACCGGCACGACGGCCACGAGCACGGCCCATGAGAGGCCTGTCCGATGCATCCGTCACACTGCGCCCATGCTCCCGGCCCTCGCGATCCCCTCGGCATTACGGGAGTTCGTCCCCGCGGGCCGGCCGCGGGCCGACGGCGCCGAGACCCTGGCCTGGGCGGCCCGGGTCGCCCTCGTCACGCTGGTCGTGGCGCTGGCC